>CALXXG010000046.1 GCA_944392625.1 uncultured Rickettsiales bacterium | reverse complement strand
TATTAATAGATATAAATTTTTGGTGCAAAATTTCATACCTTGCTTATTTTTCATCATTAGCCCTATTAATATATGTTGAATTTCTTGGCCATACAGCTATGGGTGCTACAAGATGGATAAGATTTGCAGGTTTTAGTATTCAGCCATCAGAAACAATGAAGCTTGGTTTAGTTATGGGATTGGCAAGATATTTTACAACAAAAGATATAAAACAAATAACGCAAAATAAATATTTAATAATTCCATCATTAATGATAGCACTTCCAACATTATTAGTATTAAAACAACCGGATTTAGGAACAGCATCAATTTTAGTTATAATTGGTATAAGCATGTTTTTTGTTGTTGGAGTGCAATGGTGGAAATTCGCAATATGCGGAGCTTTATTTTTATCAATATTGCCTTTTGCATGGAAATATGGACTTCATGACTATCAAAAAAAGAGAATTGAAGTATTTTTAAATCCAGAAAGTGATCCTTTAGGATCCGGATATAATATAACGCAATCAAAAATAGCAATAGGATCTGGAGGCTTTTTTGGAAAAGGATATTTAAAAGGAACTCAGAGTCAACTTGCATTTTTACCGGAAAAACAAACAGACTTTATTTTTACAATGTCAACAGAAGAAATAGGTTTTGTTGGTGGAGTTTATATAATATCTTTATATCTTATAATAACAGCCTTTGCTTTTTGGATAGCATTCAAGTCAAAATACACTTTTGGAAGATTAATGGCATCAGGCGTTGGTTTTATATTATTCTTTCATGTTTTTATAAATATAGGCATGGTTATGGGCATTTTGCCAGTTGTGGGCGTTCCATTACCTTTAATGTCCTACGGTGGCACGATTACCGTAACATCATTAATATCATTTGGTTTTCTCTTGAATGCTGATTTATATAGAGATCAAGAAATAAGGTTAAAGTAATTTATTTTTCAAAACTTATTCCAGATAATTCAGCTACAGCTGATTCTATAGCCTGTTTATTATTTAATATTTCATGCAAATGAGATAAAAGCTCTTGTGGAATTGTATTCCCAGCCGCCTTTATAGAATCAATAACTACTTGAAGCGCTTTTGCTTGGTTATCTAAATTTCTAACTTCCTGAATAGCTGATTCTTTGTTGTCTAGAGAGTATTGTTTTAAAATAGCCTTTGGATCTTTAATATTATTTTTATTCCTAACTCTGTCAACAAAAGTTCTATCCTTTAAATCATATTTTTCATTATCTAAAAACTTTTTTCTATCTTTTTCATCTTTTTTTATCTTTTCTTTATTTTTTTCTTCAATTTTTTTTACGATTTTTTCTAAGTTGTCATTTTCTTGTTTTTGTCTAACTTGCTTTAAAATTTTGTTTTTTTCTTTTTCGTCTTTTTCTTTTCTTTTTTCATCATCAAACAATTCTTTTTTAATCTTGCTATTTTTTATCTCAAGCTCCTCTTTAATTAAGTTTTGTGATTCATTTTCTAATTTTATCTTTTTATCTTGTTCTTCTACTTCTTTTAACTTCTTTTTAATTGTTTTTTTAGAGATAAACTCTTCTTCTATTGTTTTTGAATCTTCTCTGTCTTTATTTTTTAATTCAACAATTTTTTTATTAATTTCTTGTTCTTTTTGAATGTCTGATATTTCTTTTTCAATTTCCTCTAATTTTTTCAATATATCTTCTGGCGTAATGTTTATATCTTTTGTATTTTCTAAAAAATCTTCCAATTGTTTTATCTTTTTTTCATCATTATTATCTATTAAATTCCTTTGCGGTTGATTTTTAACATCAGAACTTTCTAGTTCAATAATATTTTTAAGAGTTTTTGATTTTTCATCGGATTTTTTATTATAATATCCATTAATCTTTAAAAATTCTTTTACTTTCTCACTATGGGGAGTAATATTTCTTAAAATATTGGCTAAATTTATATATTTATCTTTATTCATTCGTCAATAAAGTGGTTCTACACAAATAATATTAACTACTGAACTTTTTGGCTCATATATCTCATTATTTATATTTACATTACCGCTTATTACAGAATATTCAATGTTAAAATAATCCAAAAATTTTCTCACAGTATTAACACTATTCACTAAATAAGTTTTTTGAATACCAGATTTATTTAAAATATCATCTCTAACAGTCTTATTTTCATATGAATCATTTTTTTCCTTTATAATACCCTGCAATACATAGTTTCTATTAAATATGGGGGAACCAGGAAGCTCATCTTCATTAACAATACCTTTAAATGCAACAAAAAAATCATCACCTTTTTTTCCAACTATTCTGCTTTCTTTGAAATCAAAAGTTGCTGGTACATTTACAGTTGTCGGCAAAATAACTCTTCTGTTTACATTATATATCGGTTGGTCTATTTGCAATATAGCATAATGCCTTAAAGAAGATACACTAACTCTTAACAATATTAAATTTGATATTGCATCAGAGTAAGATATAGTAACTGGTAAAAGCCTTTCATTTGTAACAGCAAAAAATTTACCCTTTTTTCCAGTTATTAAACCAACACATGCATTATCAATAGCCTGTTTATTTGTAAGTATATAGTAGTCATTTATAGCAAGGCCATTAGCAACATAAATGGCCCTGTCAATATTTAATGTTATATTATCTGTATCCAAAAGATACTTTCTTCCATTGTTTAAAAAATAAATTATAATAACTATAAAAAATATTATCCAATATTTTAAATAATCGATAAAGAAATTTTTTTTAATATCTTTGAAATTAATTGCCATTTTTACAAATAGTAATTTATGTCCAATTATAATACTATTATCTTTTTTTTAAAAGTAAATTAAAAAATATGTATAAAACTCTTTCTATGAAATTCGCACAT
>CALXXG010000045.1 GCA_944392625.1 uncultured Rickettsiales bacterium | reverse complement strand
AACAAATGCTACATCACATTTAACTTTTCTATTTTCTTCTGTTATATCTGTGTCTCCTGCAATATAATACCTGACACCTTTTATTTCTATTATATAACCTACCCATCCATTTGTTTTTAAATGAAATTTTTTATTAGTATTATAAGCTGGTACTGTTTCAAATTTTATTCCTTCTACCATATTATATTCTTCAGAATCTACTGTAATAATGTAATCTTGCTTAAATCCTTTATTTAACAATTTTGTTAGTAATCCTTCTGGTGCAACAATAACTGTTTCATCTTTTCTAACTTTATCTATATCTTCTTCTGAATAATGATCGTAATGGTCGTGTGTTATAAATATTATATCTGCATCATTATAATTCTCGTTTATTCTAAATGGATCTATATATATTACTTTTTCATTACATATTTTTATACTGCTATGACATAAAACTTTTATATTTTCTAGCATATAATCCTCCTTTTCTATATAATGTCATTATAGCAGATTATTTTAAAAAAAAGTATATAAAAATAAAAAAAGGAGTTAAAGTAATCTCTACCCTCTTTCTACAAAACCTGTGAAAACAAATATAGATTAGTCCTATTTTAAGCTAATCTATAAATTCAAAAAAATTTTTAAACCATTTGTTTATTTATATATTTTTTATAAATTTCTTTTTATATTTGAGTGCGTTTTTATTATATTTTTTCAATACGTATTCCTACAACACCATATTGTTTTTGCTTTTCTGGTGTATAAAAATCTATATTAGGAAATATTTAATCTAGTTAGTTTTCCTAATATTATCTTCAGATAACTAATCTCTTATTTTAATTTTCCATAATACATATCACTGAATATTCCTTTTTTTGAAATTAATTCTTCATATTTTCCACTCTCTTCTATTTTACCCTGATTTAATACTATAATTTTATCGCAATTTTTTAAGGTTGTTAATCTATGTGCAATTGAAATAATAGTTGTATTGTTTTCTTTTTGTAATTTTTCAATTTCTATTTGTATATGCTTTTCAGATGTATTATCAAGTGCTGATGTAGCTTCATCTAAAATTAATATTTTTGGTTTTCTTAAAAATATTCTTGCAATTGATAATCTTTGCCTTTGTCCACCAGATAAATTATTTCCCCCTTCTGATACCATAAAATCAAATTTATTAGGCAGAGAATTTATATAATCATAAATATATGCTTTTTTTGAGGCTTCAATTACTTCTTCCATTGAAACATCTCTATCTAATCCATAACAAATATTTTCATAAATTGTTCCTGCAATTAAAAATGGACTTTGTGGAACTAAGGCTATTAATTTTGATATTTCTTTTCTATTTAGTGAATTTATATTATTTGAATCTAATATAATTGTTCCATCTGCTTTTTCTAATTTACATATTGCTTTTATAAGTGAAGATTTGCCACATCCACTTGGCCCAGCTATTCCTAAAAACATACCTTTATCTATATCAAAGTTAAATTTATCTAAAATAACTTTATCTTTACTTTCATCATAATAAAAAATTAAATCTTGTATTTTTATAATAGGTTCTATTGGTGGAAGTTTTTTCTTTTCTTCTACTTGCGTATAAGAAAAATCATTTGGTATTTCAACCATTTTAAAAAAATCTGTTGCTAATACAGTACATTCTGATAATTCGTCAAATATTCTATGTAATTCTTCTAACGGTTTTGTTAATTGTGTAAAACATAAATATGCTCTTAAAACCGAACCTACATATATAATATTTCTTGTGGCTAAATAAGTTGAAACGCCTATAATTAGCACTGTAAAAAAAGCTTGATTAATAAATTTTAAACCATCATATAAAGCCATTGCTTTATGATGTTTCATTTCTTTCTTAAAAATTCTGACTTATCATCAAATCTATTTATTTCAAAGTTTACACTGTCACTAATTCTTATAACTTCAATTCCATTAATTAATTCAACAATTGTACCATCCATTTCAGATTTACTTTCTAATAATTCAACTCTTATACCTTTTTGACTGTTGATTTGTTTGAATACAATAAATATTCCTATTGGTATTACTAACATCATTGTTAATGCTAAGCTAAATGGCAAGGTTATGAAAATTGTTATAATTGTTGCTACACTATTAAATATTGCAGGTGCAAAGTCCATAAAAAGCAATTTTTCTAGTTTTACAGTTCCTTCTAAACATCTATTCATTCTCCCATGTATATTTCCTGTCATATTTTTTCTAAAGTAAGATAACGGTGCCATTAGCAATGATTTAATTACCATTCCTCTAGCTTGCTTTTCTGTTCTAGTAGCAGTATCTTCAACTATAACTCTTCTAATTATTTTTATAACTTCGTTTACAATATTTACGACTAATATTAAAATAAGAAAAGGTATTACTTTTAAAAAGTCAATTTGATTTTGTGCTAAAATATCATCTGTTAACCAATCTATTGCTTTTGGAGTTATTTGTGTTAAAATTGCGGATATTATCATAATAATTAATATAATTGCAAAATATATCTTTTGTCTTTTCGTTAATATTTTATATAATTTTTTTAATACTGACTTTATTGATTCCTTTTTTCAATATTAAACCTCCTTTTTATAGCACTATATTTATTTTGATGTGAATAGTTAATACAATTATT
>CALXXG010000044.1 GCA_944392625.1 uncultured Rickettsiales bacterium | reverse complement strand
ATCACCTCTTAATTCATTCTTGTCAGAAAAAGCTAAAGAATGAACTAAGCAATCAAGTTTGCCCCACTTTTTTTCAATCTCCGCAAATAAATTATCCATATCCTCTTCTTTTGAAACATCGCATTGTAATGTGAATTTACAACCCAATTTTTCAGCTAATGGTATAACTCTTTTTTCACCAGCTTCGCCCAAATATGTCATACATAATTCAGCACCTTGGTTTGCCATTTCTTGTACTATTCCCCAAGCTATAGATCTATCGTTCAAAACACCCATTACTAGGCATTTTTTACCTTTTAAAAGTTCCATAATTTCCTCAAAATTGTTAAATTTAATAAATCTGCAAATCTATATTAAAATAAGAGTTTTTTAAAATAAAGCTTTTTTTCATTTATTATTAATGTTATAATTTAAATGATATATTTTGTTATAGATTCTATAAAAATAATAGTTCTGTAGATTTTTTCTTAAGTATTGCTTTTAAAAATAATAATTTTATTATAAATAATCATAATATTTTATAAGGATGAAAAAGTTTTTTAAAATTTTATTATGTTTTTTTGTTGTTTATTGCAATTTAAGTATTGTATTTGCAAAGATGACATATAAAAACAGTGAAAAGCAAAATTTATTTTTTAAAACAAACCAGGATATAAAAGTTAAGCTAACAGTTAGTGAGGCTGATATAAAAACTTTTAATAAATCAGTAGATCTTCTTGAAAAGGGAAAATGGGTTGACGCTTTGTCGTGGGCAGATTCTATAAAAAGTGAAAATTTAAAGGACGCCATGGTCGAATATGTTTTGTGGAAAAAATATTCAAAATTGACCAATAAAGATGTTGAATTAGAATTTAGTAATCTATTAAACTTTATTTTAACCCACCAATATTTACCAAACATTACTTATTTAAAAGGTAAAGCTGAAAACATGTATATAGATAATAATATACCATATCAGTTTGTTGAAAACTATTTTAATCAAATTAAGCCTATAAGTACAAGAACTGCAATTTATTTATTGAAGGATAAAATGAAAAATATAGATAATAATGATAACGGGGAATTTATATCTGATATTGTGAATACATTTTATGATTATAATTTTGAATATACAAATTTAAATAATTTTTTAAATACTTTTGGCAAATATTTAAATGAAACTAACTATGCCCATAAAGTTGAAGAACTAATATGGGATAAGGACTTTGACAAAGCTCAAGAACTAATTAAAAGGCTGAATGCAAACAATAGAATACTATATTCTGGCATTATAGAAATAAATAAAAACCCTAAGTATATAAATAATATTTTAAGATCTATTCCTAGAAATTTAAGAAATAATGAATTGTTATTATATACTAGATTTATTTATGAGCATAAAAATAAAAATTCAAGAAATGCTTTAAAAATTTTACTTTCGTTAACTGACAAAACTTCTCATCCGGAGAAATGGTGGGTTTATCAAAAATATTATGCAAGAGAAGCTATAAGAAAGAAGAATTATAAAGAGGCATATTTTTTATCAGTTAATACTAATTTACCAAAGAATAAAGCTGATTATTCAGAATCTCAATGGATGTCTGGTTGGATAGCATTATCTTTTTTAAAGGATCCGAAGACTGCCTATTATCATTTTTATAATATGTATGATTCAGTTAACTATCCTATAAGCAAATCAAGGGCTGCATATTGGGCTGGCAGAGCTATGGAAGATGATAATAATATACAAGAGGCTATTAAATGGTATAACATAGCTTCTGGATATCCATTGTATTTTTATGGGCAATTGTCATTTCATGCAAAAAATGAACTTTTAAGTATTCCATCATTAACAGATAAAAATCCTTTACCCTTACCACCAAAATTTACAAAGGAAGAAGAGATTAAAGCTCTTGAAAATAATATAGTTAAATTAGCGTATTTAATGGCAAAATGTGGTGAAAATAAAAGAGATTATACAGAACTATTTAAAATTGCTATAAATTCTGCAGAGACAAAAGGTGAAAAAAGTGCCATGTTTGAAATTATAAAGAATACAGAAGATGAACAATTAATAACCCAGTTAGCTAAATATTTAACCTACAAAGATGTTTATTTTGTTGATAATTTGTTTCCAGTGCTAAATATAATTAATTTAGAAAATCCAAATTCAAATTTAGTACATTCAATAATAAAGCAGGAAAGTGGATTTCATGTGTCGGCAGAGAGTAAAGTTGGGGCTACTGGATTTATGCAATTAATGCCTGCTACAGCTAAAGATGTTGCAAAGAGAATGAATCTTAGATATAACAAAAATGCTTTAAGAACAAATCCAGCCTATAACATTTTATTGGGATCTTATTATATAAATTCATTAATAAAACAGTTTGATGGTTCTCAAATTTTAGCTATCGCCTCATATAATGCCGGGCCATCTCCTGTCAAGAGATGGATTAATGATTATGGAGATCCTAGAGAGATGAACGATATAAAGGATATAGTAAATTGGATAGAACTTATAGGATATTCTGAAACAAGAAATTATGTTCAAAGAATTATTGAAGGATCAATTGTTTATGAATATATATTGGAAAATGTAAATGCATCAAATAAAAATTCAGAGCTAGAAAAAAATGTTAATAGTTAATTTAATTAATAAATTTAGAAAAAAACTTTTTATTTCAAAAATTAAAAAATTTTTGAAAAAATTGTGGAATGTTATATTTAAAACAATATTTACTTTCAATTTACATGCCGGTACTGAAAATGCTGGTTATTTGGCTTTTTCAATATTGTTTGCAATTTTTCCTTTTATGATATTTTTTACAATTATAATTGGCTATATGGGACAAACTGAAATTGGAACAAAATTGATAGAAATGTTCCAACTTGCACTACCGGATGATATTGTAAAAACATTATTTCCAGTTATAGATAATGTTATAAACGGCCCAAAAACTGGAATTTTATCAATAGCTACTTTAACATTAATATGGAGTGCTTCATCCTTAGTGCAAGGTTTAAAGGTTGTATTAGATAGAGCTTTTAGAATAAAAACTAAAAATTCTTATTTTTTAGGAAGGCTTGGTAGTATTATAAAATTTCTGCTGATGACAATATTTATAATAGCCGCAATATTTGTAACAATAATATTTCCAAAAATATTGCTTTTTATAAATAATTTTATACCGATTGATTATGATTCTAATAACATATTAATATTTTTAAGACCATTATTGTTGAACTTGTTTCTATTGACATTTATATTGTCAATATACTATATAGTTCCTTCTAAACAGAATAAGATTAAAAATGTTTTTTGGGGATCTATACTTACTTTAGCTGGTTGGGCTATATCATTAAAGGTGTTAACTTTTTATTTGCAAAAAATGGCAAAGTTTCAAGTGGTTTATGGCAGTTTAGCTGGTATAATTATAACACTATTTTTCTTTCATATTATGGCGATAATACTAATCTTCGGCGCTGAATTTAATTATAATTTAAATGAAGAGTTTTTTAAGAATAGGCTTAATTAACTTAATTTTTAAATATTAAATTTTTATTGACACTTTTAATAAAACATTTAAATTATAAATAGTTATAAGAAAATTAGTAATTTTAAAATTATGGAAGTTATATATAGTAAAGCACAAGAAAATATGGAAAAAGCTATTCAAGCTTTAAAAAAGGATTTAAATAGTGTATCAACAGGTAGAGCAACACCAAATTTATTAGACACGGTTAGGGTTGAAGCTTATGGAAATTTAGTGCCTCTTAATCAAGTTGCAAATGTTTCAGTACCTGATTCTTCTACAATTACAATTCAGCCATGGGACAAATCTATGGTTAATCCTATAGATAAAGCTATTACAGCTGCGAATTTAGGCTTTACTCCAAAAGTTGAAGGCATGATGATCAGAGTAAATATTCCAAAACTTACTGAAGATAGAAGAAAGGAATTGGTTAAACTTGTCAAAAAATATGGTGAAGATAAAAAAGTTTCTGTTAGAAATGACAGAAGGGATGCTTTAGACGAAGCAAAAAAGAAAAAAAGTGATTTTTCTGAAGATGAATTAAAAAGATTTAATGATAAAGTCCAAACTTTAACTGATGATTATATAAAAAAAATTGATTCTCTGGTTTCTGTTAAAGACAGTGAAATATTAAAAATATAATTAATTATGATTGAAAAGACAAGAGATTTAGAGCATTTAGCTATTATTATGGATGGTAATAGAAGATGGGCTAAGTCTGTTGGTAAATCTATAAAAGATGGGCATAAAGCTGGTGCAAATAAGCTTTCTGAAGTTATAGACTGGTGCATTGATTTTGGCATAAAGTATTTGACAGTTTATGCCTTTTCTATTGAAAATTGGAAAAGAGACTCTTCCGAAGTGAATGATATAATGTCTTTGTTAAGGCAATACTTATCTTCTAAGTCTGATGATTTTGATAAAAAAAATGTTAAAATAAAAACTATTGGATCAAAAAATAATATTGATGCAGACATTTTATCAAAAATTGTGGATATTGAGGAAAAAACAAAAAATAATGATGCTATACAAGTAAATATTGCTTTTAATTATAGCGGAAGAGAAGAAATACTTGATGCTACAAGAAATATAGCTAAATTAATAAAAAGTGAAGATATAAAGCTAGATGATATAGATGAAAGATTGTTTTGCAATAGTCTATATTATGGTTGTATACCTGAGCCGGATTTAGTTATAAGAACGGGAGGAGATTTAAGAGTCAGCAATTTTTTATTATGGGAAATAGCTTATTCGGAATTTTATTTCGCTGACGTTTTTTGGCCTGATTTTAGCAAAGAACTGTTAGACGATATTATTAATAATTTTAAAAAGATGGAAAGAAGATATGACGGAACAATTAAAAAATAAAAAAGAGGCAATAGAAAAAGGTATTAATGAAGGAGTTACAAAAATTGATAACTTTTTCAAAAGACTTCTCAATAAAATGCCGGATTATTTAAAAACTAGATTTATTTCAGCTATTATTCTAATACCAATAGCAATTCTTATAATATATAGCCCAAATATTATATTTTCTGGGTTTGTAGTAGCTACGGCTGTATTAATGGCATTTGAATGGATTACTATTGTTAAAACTGAGGATGAAAGCAATATGTGGAGAATATTGGGATTAATTTACATATTGTTGCCAACTGTTTCATTGCTTTATATTAAAAGTGTAGAAAATGGATCAGACATTGTATTGTGGACATTTTTAATAGTCTGGGCGACTGATATTGCAGGTTTAATCGTTGGTAGAACAATAGGCGGTCCAAAATTGGCACCAATTGTTAGCCCAAATAAAACTTGGTCAGGTTTGATTGGTGGTGTTTTGGCTAGCATGTTTGTGGCCTTGTTAAGTTCTGTTATTTTTAAAGAAAGCGCCTCATTTTTTATAATATTTGGTGGTTTATTAGCAATTATTGAACAGGTTGGTGATTTAATTGAATCAAAATTTAAAAGAACATTTGGAGTCAAAGATAGTGGAAATTTAATTCCAGGACATGGTGGTATAATGGATAGACTTGATGGTTTAACATTGGTAGCACCAATAATAGCTTTAGTTGTAATGATTAGTAAAAATGTATTTTAATTTAAAAATTTATTAATAAATATTTTTTTAGCTTTTAATATTGTAAAAGAACTTTTATAAATAATTAACCAGGAGACGTATGAAAAAGAAAAAAATTAGCGATATTAAGTTTAGAATAGCGGCCGCATTATCAACTGCTTGTGGTGTTGGTAATATCAAGTACGCTCCTGGTACTTTTGGAAGTTTAATAACTTTTCCACTATTTTTATTGATTAATTATTTAATGTTATTTTTTAAAATTTCTTCTCTTGCTTTGTTTTCTATTACATATATTGCTGTTTTGGCTTTATTATTTTGCGCAGCCTATTGGTCTATAAATATTTATACATCAATGAACAAAAAACATGATCCAAGTGAAGTTGTAATAGACGAAGTTATTGGACAGATGATAGCTTATATGATGCCAGTACTTTTAACATTGTACTATTTCACATTTATAATAAATATTGAATATATTGATTCATTTTCTTCCGTTATTATAAGTTTAGTATTAATAATTGCTCCATTTATGTTTTTTAGAATATTTGATATTCTAAAACCTGGATTGGTAGGATTTTTTGATGAATATTTCCGTAATACTACTGGTATTATTATGGATGATGTTATTGCCGGTATTTATGCTGGTTGTGTTGTTAGTTTAATATTGAGTTTATTTTTTATTAGTATAGGATATTTTTATTAATATAAAACTAATAAATAATTCTTGATTTATTTAAACTATTTTTATTAAATAAAAGTAGTTTTTGTATTTTAGTTATATGCATTATATTTTGTTATCTATTGCTTTAAATTTGGGAAAAAAGAACGTAAATTTAATAAAGTTTAACGATCTTAAAAACAATGTAAATACTGAAAATGTAATTACAAATAATACCAATGAAGTACAAAATATTCAAAACAATCAGGTTGAACAAGTTTTTCCAGATAGCGAATATGCAATTGGACAGGAGATAATAAATAATAATACTATTTCACAACCATATATTGCTAGTGATGAATTCGCAGAACTTTTACCGGAAGATGAATTTGGAAATGTTATAAAAGAAGATGAAGAACAGGGGCCAAAAATTGTTGATACTATAAAAAATAAGATAAGAGATACTTTAGATACGCCAGCTAAACGTGATGTTATTATTGGAAGTCAAGAGCAAGGTCCTTCGTTTATTAATAATAAAAATAATCAAACCACAAATAATAATATAACAAATAATAAAAATAATGCTATAATTGGAAGTGAAGTTTCTGGCCCTAGTTTTTTTGAGAATATAAAAAATAAGCTTTTTGGTAATGATGAAAAAAAAGATATTATTGCGGAATCTCCAGCAAATAAACCTTCAATTACTGAAGT
>CALXXG010000043.1 GCA_944392625.1 uncultured Rickettsiales bacterium | reverse complement strand
TTTATTCGTGCATATAAACTATATGAACAAGGATTGATTAAGGTTAAGGATGTTATGAGCATGTGTAAAATTGCGAAAAGTACATTTTACAAGTATGCTAGGTCTATAAAAAGTTAAGTGTATTTTGTGTACCTTTTTAACAAAAATCACTCTCGAAAAAATAATGATTTAGGGTTTATAAAACAAGTCTATAAAAAGTGTACTTTTTGTAGAATACTACAAAAAGACATTGTAAATATTTGATTGAATATTTATTCTCCATAATTCTTTTCTAAAAACGAATATTGGATAGGGTCAACCATTTTTACAAAATCCAATATCGCAACAGCCGTATTTTTAATGCTACCGTTATTGATAACTTCATTTGTAATATATGTATGACTTTCGGCATTAATAGCTTTATAAACGGCAAGTAACAGTGTTTCATTATCTTTATATTCAGGTTTTGAATCTATAATTTGCTTTATTCTTGTGCGCAATTCGCATTTAGTTGGATTTTTATAAGTAGCGAATATTTCAATGAATCTCCTAAGAAAGTGACCTATGACATAATCGTCTTCATTAGGATTATTTATATATTTTTTTATTTGACTAAATAAAAAAGAATATTCAGCTTTTTGTTGAAGTATATTTTTAGGGAAATTTACGATAATAGAGTTATTTTTATTTCTTTGTATATAATAAACACCTATATAGTTTTCATTATTTTCGGTAAGGAGTCTAAATAAATGATAATTGTGAGTAGAAACAAATAGTTGCTTGTATTTTCTTTTATCACTATTCATAATACTAGAACATTCTTCAGTTCTTAATTTTTCAATTTCTGCATAGACAGCATAAATATGATTGTTATCTAAGCTTGAAATTGGATCATCAATGTATAAAATTATTTCACCATACTTGTCCAACAAATCTTTTGATTCAAGACTCGCAATAAAGTGAGCAAAAGAAATTGCAGTTTTTTCACCCTCACTGAGATGATGGGCAGGTTCTCCATTCCTTTTTAGTACATATTGATCACTTTCCGTAGCAGATTTTTGAGTTACTTCAATTTCTGATTTTCCCATGAACAATCTTTTTAAAATTTTATTAACCTTTTCGGCTCCTGCTACACTTTCTGAAATTTTTGATTCTAAAGCTTTCTTGTCTTCTTCTTTCTTTGTAATTTCTTTTTCCGTTTCCTTAATTCCTAATATGGCTTCATTCATTAATTTTTCTGCATTAGTATAGTCTTTCCCTATAATAATCTCTGCTACATAATGCTTGCACAATTCTTCAAGAGCTTCATTTTTTCTTTTATTAAAATTTTCATTAAATGTATTATGCTCTTTTATAACTCCGTCATTAATTTTATTTATTTGTGTATTAATAGCTGTAAAATCATAATCAATATCAAAGGGAATAGATTGTGTAACTGATTTTAACTTATTATTTAATAATTGCTTAATTTGCTTGATGGCTTTATTATATTGTTTGCGGGTATTTTCAAGGTACTCTCTATCTTTAAGGTATTTATTTTCAAATTGTTCATAAAATTTACTCGTATCAGGTAGTAAATCGTTTAAAGATGATATTGTATTAATGCTTTTGTATTCGAATTCTATTCTAGATATAAAATCGGTATATGATTTATCAAAGTGCATATTAAGTTCATTAATAATATTTTCATCTATAGATTGTCCACAATACAGACAGAAGCTGCTATTTTTATGCAAAATTAAGCCTTCTCTTACCCATGATTCTGCTTCTTTATTGTTTACCAATCTAGTTAAAGGTTTTGCTATATTGACAGTTTCATTCAATAATTTTTTAATTTTTTCTATATCAATTACTGGTAAAAGAGGGATTTTATCAATATTGTCTTTATTTTTTTCAGCGATAGCAATACTTCTTTTTTCGCATAATTCATCATTATTTTCTATTAAATGAGTCTCAATAGAATTTTCCTCTTTAAGTTTTTTTTCATAACTTAAAAATGTACTTGCTGTAAATGTACAATGTAAACTGGTTTTAATTTTACGGGCTTCCTCGGAACGCCTTTCTTCTAAATAATTTTTATTATCTTTCTGTTGATCTTTAAACTTACTTATCATGGAGAGTCTAGATTTTATTTCATTTGATAATTGTTCTATTTTAGTCATAATTTCTTGTGCATTATCTGCTAAAACTAAAATATTGCTTGCGCCATTCTCTTTAAAAAACAGGTTTGTTTCTACATAATCAGAGTTAAAAACCTTAACTTGTAAACGATTTCTATCAAATTCTATATTAGGGTTTAATTTAATCCCATCTTCCTTTTCAAAAATAATATCAAAGCCATTTTCATAATGTTCTGGAATAGTTTTTGTGTCAAAAGGCATAAAACCTCTTGATAATGTTGTTTTACCAGAATAATTCCATCCATATAAGACATTGAAGCGTTGAAAATTATTAACTCCATCAAAATTAAAATTTTTAAATCGTCCTAATTTATTAATTATAATCTTTTTTATCATCATTACACCTATTACTTATTTTATAGTAAATATTAAAATACAGTAATAAATTTTTTTGCTCACTTAAATATCAATTTTTCGCCCTATTCCTATTCTTTCTTTAGTTTTTGGATTGGTTGCTGGTTCTTGTGCTTGCTCTTCAATATTTTTCAATTCTCTTTGTTGTGCAGTATTACCCATAATGATTATGTTATCTAAGTTTAGAACTTTAAAATTAGGTTTATTTTGTACAAATTTTGCACCTGCGTCTGTTATACCT
>CALXXG010000042.1 GCA_944392625.1 uncultured Rickettsiales bacterium | reverse complement strand
TTTGTTGGTAGAGATAATCAAAATATCAGTCCAGATTTATTTAAAAATTGTTGCAAAATTAAAAATGATAATATAATATCCCTTTCAATTTCAGAAGCAGCAGCAATAAAACTTTTTTCAAACACATATTTAGCTATAAGAGTTGCAATTTTTTAATGAAATATATACTTATGCATTGAAGAATTCATTAAATACAAAAAATTATATTAAAAGAATTTGTAACGATTATAGGATTTGAGATTTTATAATAATCCTTCATTGGTTATGGAGGGTTTTGTTTACCTAAAGATACTTTACAGACATTTTCCCAAATCGAAAATTACTCACACATAATACAATCAATAAATAAATCCAACGAACAAAGAATTAAAAAGATCGTTGAATATATCAATAAGAATAAATTTAAAACGATTGTTGTTTATAAGTTAGAAATAAACAAAATTTATCTAATTTCCGAAACTCTTCAATAATAAAAATAAACAACTTATTAAAATGTAAGCAAATTTTAATATATGAACCATTGATAAAAACTTCACCATTAAAACAAACAATAATATGTAATAATTTAGAAGATTTCAAATCAAAATGAGATATCATACTTGCAATAAGAAACTCTAAATATTTGCAAGATGTAAAAATGAAGGTTTTATTACGAGATATTTATAATCGTGATTAATATTGACTTTTTTTTTAAAAAATGATAATATGATGTCAAGGAGCAAACTATGTTAGTATTAAATTTAGATAAAGTATCAAAAAATTTTGGATACGGTTATTTATTTAAAGATTTGTCATTATCTTTAAATGATGGAGAAGTCATTTCAATTGTTGGTCCAAACGGTTCCGGAAAATCAACATTGCTTAAAATAATTGCAGGTATTGAAAATAAAGATTCTGGCAATATCAATATTAGAACAGGTGCAAATGTTGCATATTTAGATCAAAAAAGTGCTTTAGATGATGATTCAAGAGTTGTTTATGAAATATTGCAAGATGCTTTTTCCGAATTAAATAAGATGAATGATTCTATTAAATTTTATGAAAAAAAATTAGCTACAACAGATCCCGCATCAGATGATTATGCTAAAATATTGGAAAGATACTGTACTTTAATGGAAAATTTTTCAATGGCTGGTGGATATGATATAGATACTAGTATTAAAACAATTTGTCAGGGATTAAAAATTTCAAATAGCCTTTTATATAAGAATTACAATTTGTTAAGCGGTGGCGAAAAAACTCTAATTCAATTGGCTAGATGTTTATTAACAAAACCAGATTTATTATTACTAGATGAACCAACTAATAATTTGGATATTAGTAGAATTGAGTGGTTAGAACAATTTATAAAGCAATATACAGGTAGCGTTATTATTGTATCTCACGATAGATATTTTATTGACAATGTATCATCAAAAATACTTGAAATTTCTTCTGGAAAAAATAAAATATTTAATACAAATTATACAGGCTATTTAATACAAAAAGAAAAAGATTTTGAAAAAGAATTAGTTTTATATAAAGATCAACAAGAACAAATTAAACACGATATTGAAATGTATAGATATTTTTTAAATCATGATTTCCCAGATAAAGCAAAGTTTTTTAAAGAAAAATATGAACGTGAAATTAGAGAAGCAATTCCAAAGCCACGGAAACCAAGAAAAATTGATATAAATTTTGGCATGGAAAAGAAATTTAGCAAAAAATTAATTGAAACATCTAATTTAACCGTTACTACAGATTCTGGCAAAAACATACTAGATAATGTTGATGTTCAAATTATAGCTAATCAAAGGGTTGCACTTTTGGGTAATAATGGAAGTGGGAAATCAACATTTATAAAAGCAATTTTAGGAGAACAAGAACTTCCCGTTTCAGGAGAAATAGTTATTGGTCCAAGTGTAAAAATTGGTTATTTACCTCAAAATATTGTCTTTGATTCAGAAAATTTAACAATTTTGACGTGTTTCCAAAACGATTGTGGAATCAGTGAAGAAAAAGCGAGAGCAATTTTAGCAAAATTTGGATTTAATCAAGAAGATGTTAATAAGTCAGTTAAAAATATTTCGGGAGGCGAAAGGGTTAAGTTAAGACTTGCTGAGTTAATGCAAAGTAATGTTAATACGCTTATATTAGATGAACCTACAAACCATATAGACATTCCAACAAGAGAATCTTTAGAAGATGCTTTGGCCGAATTTGATGGAACTCTAATATTTGTATCTCACGATAGATATTTTATCGATCATTTTGCAGACACAATAATTGAGTTTCAAAATGGTAAGACAAAAACTATATATGGAAATTATGAATATTATAAACAATTAAAACAAAGAAGTACTGAAAATTTTTCTATAAATACACAAACTAAAAATAAAAATACAGATAATGAATTTACATTATAAGGAGAGTTTATGACATTTACGTATGCCTCTAGCTATATTAGCGGAATGGGTTCAGTTGTGGAAAAGGCATTAAAAGATCAAATCTCTGATGTTTGTATAATACAAAATAAGGATGGATTTATTATTTATAAAACTTCACAAAAATCGAATATATTGTCTTTAAAATTTTTTAATAATACATTTTTGCTAATAGATAAAGCAAATGTAAGTCATGGTCAAAGTTTTCAACAATCCGTTAATTTTATTCCAAAC
>CALXXG010000041.1 GCA_944392625.1 uncultured Rickettsiales bacterium | reverse complement strand
CTTCTATATTAGTAGCTGTTTTTGAAGGTATATAACCATTATACATAGATGTAAGAGACATGATATTTTTATTTTCAAAATCAGATATGTAGGAATTATCTATATCAGGATCATTAATCCAATATTCATTGTCAACAGCAATAAATTTATAAAGAGCATTCTTAATGTATTTTGATTCTTTTCCTAACGTTGTTATTTCTGTGTCAATATCGTAATCAGTTATACCATCTCTATTTAAATCAAACCATGGTGCAGTAGGTTCATAAATATCTTCGTCATAATCGTCTTCATCAATGTCAATACCACTATTGATCCCCATCTTTCCCGTATTTTCGGGGTCCCCCGGCAATCTACCCTTTGCAGCAAAATATGTATTAACTGCCTGCATATATCCTCTAGCTTCATTCATTACTGCTCTAGCTTTAGCAGATTCTATAAGAGACTGTCCTCCTGTAATACCTGCTACAAGTAAACCTATTATTATAAGAACAATTGAAAGTTCAATTAAAGAAAAACCTGATTCTTTATTTTTTATAATAAAACTCTGTATATAATTACTACTCTTTAACCATTGCATTTATTATATCCATTAATTATTAATATTATTTACTTTATACATTTTAAAAATGTAAAAAACAAGGGATATATGAGAAATTTAAGGGACAAAATTTAATTTATCCCTTCCAACTGTTTCATATTAGTCTTATTAATTTTGACTTTGACAACTTTTCCAACTAGATCTTTATTATCAGAATTAACAATAACGGTTTGCAAATATTGGCTTTTTCCGAAGTAGCTGCCATCATTTCTATCTGATAAACTTTCAATTAAAACATCTAATTCTTGTCCATATTTACTCCTATTAAATTCTTCCTGTTGTTTATTTAACAAGTCTTGAAGAATTATAAGCCTCTCTTCTTTTATATTTTCTGGTATTTGATTCTGCATTTTTTCTCCTGCTGTACCAGGTCTTATGCTGTATTTAAAAGAAAATGATGTTGCATAATTTACTTTTTTGCAAATATCAAGCGTTTCTTCAAAATCTTTTTCTGTTTCTCCGGCAAAACCAACTATAAAATCTGAAGATATTGCAATGTCAGGCCTTGATTTTCTGAGTTTATCAACAACATCCAAATATTGTTCAACGGTATATTTTCTATTCATAGCTTTTAGTATTTTATCCGATCCGCTTTGAATTGGTAAATGAATAAAAGGCATTAGTTTTTCTATATCTTTATGGGCATCTATTAGTGCTTGGTTTACCTGACTTGGATAACTTGTCATATATCTAATTCTTTCTATGCCGCTAATTTTTGAGACTTCATATATTAAGTCCGCCAAATCTTTGCCATTAAAGTGATAATTGTCAACATTTTGTCCCAAAAGTGTAATTTCTTTAACTCCTTCCTCACTCAAAACTTTAGCTTCATCTATTATTTGATTAAAGTCTCTTGAATATTCTCTGCCTCTTGTAAATGGAACAATGCAATAGGAACAAAATTTATCACACCCCTCTTGAACGGCTATTAATTCGCTAACTCCCTTGGTTCCTCTATTTTGTGGCAACGATGCAAATTTTTCTTCTGCTAAAAAATCAAGCTTAACTCCACCGTTAGCTTTTACAAGATCGGGCAATTTATGGTAGCTAGATGGACCGACAACAATATCAACCATTTTCATTCTTTTTCTTATTTCATCGCTAGCCGTTTGAGCTACGCATCCCGCCACAACAATTATTGAATCAGGCTTTCTAACTAAATTCATTCTTCCTAATTCTGAAAATAGCTTTTCTTTAGCTTTTTCTCTAATGCTGCAAGTGTTTACTATTATTAAATCCGCGTCTTCAATATTGTTCGTTTCTTCATATCCTTCATTTTTCATTATATCCACCATTCGCGATGAATCATAAACATTCATCTGACATCCAAAGGCTTTAGAATATACTTTTTTCATTAATATAATACTTATTGTTCTTCATAAAGTTTAATAACAATTTAATTATAATATCAAGAAAAATGTAAAAAAATTGTATCAATGTATATATTGTATTTTTTTAAAAATCGCTTATATATATCTAGTAGTAATAAAAAATAAAGCGGAGTTAAAATGGCGGAAAAAGAAAAGTTTGAATTTGGCGTTGAAGTTAAAAAAATTTTGAAGTTAATGATACATTCTTTGTATACTAATAGAGATGTGGCGGTTAGGGAATTGATTTCAAATGCTTCGGATGCCTGTGATAAATTGAGGTATAAGGCAACTCAAGATGATAAACTTTTAGGTGATGATAAGGAGTTAAAAGTAAAAATTGAAATTGATAAGGATAAAAGAACATTGTCAATTATTGATAATGGTATAGGTATGGAAAGGGCTGAGTTGATTTCTCAATTGGGAACAATAGCAAAATCCGGGACAGAAAATTTCTTAAAAAGTCTAGGAGATGATGATGCTAAAAATTTGCAGTTGATAGGACAATTTGGTGTTGGTTTTTATTCTGCTTTTATGATTGCAGATAAAGTTGAGGTTATTTCAAGAAAGGCTGGAAAAAAGAAAGTTAATAGATGGGAGTCTGAGGGTGATGGAAAATACACTGTTGAAGAAGTTGATGAAGAATATCCAAGAGGAACAAGGGTTATATTATATCTAAAGCCTGATCAAAATGATTTTTTAGATAAGGTTTATTTGGGAAATATTATAAAACTTTATTCTGACCATATTAATGTTCCTGTTGAATTGCAAATGGATGATGGAAAATTTAAGGTTATGAATACTGGTTCTGCACTATGGACAAGACCTAAAAATGAGATAACAAAGGAGCAATATAATGAATTTTATAGCCATGTATCCCATATGCCTGGCGAACCTTTTTTAACGCTGCATAATAAGGCTGAAGGTGTCATTGAATTTACGAACTTGATTTTTATTCCTGATAGAAAGCCTATTGATTTATATATGCCCGAAAGAGAATCAAAAATTAAGCTATATGTAAAAAAAGTATTTATTACAGATGATGCAGTGCAGCTTTTACCTGCATATCTAAGATTTGTAAGAGGAATTGTTGATAGTGAAGATTTACCTTTAAATATAAATAGGGAAAGCCTGCAATATAATAATTTGGTTGAAAAAATTAAAAAATCTTTAACTAAAAGAATTTTAAGCGAACTTGAGAAAAAAATGAATGAAGAGCCCGAAGAATATAAGAAATTTTGGGATAATTTTGGTCCTGTTGTAAAAGAAGGCTTGTGCGAAGGTAGTATTTACAATACAGAAATATTGAATATTTGTAAATTTTATTCAAGTAAATCACCGGATAAAATGATTACATTGAATGAATATGTTGAAAGAATGAAACCGAAACAGGAGAATATTTTTTATATAACTGGAGATTCTGTTGAGGCACTTGAAAATTCTCCACAAATGGAAGGTTTTAAGGATAAGGATATTGAAGTATTGTACTTGATTGATACAGTTGACAATTTCTGGGTAACAGTTCAAAATGACTATAAGGGCAAAGATTTTAAATCTATTACTAAAGGCGATATAGATATTGAAAATTTAAACGATGAACCTCAGGATACTGAAGATGATGAAGAAGTAAAATTTGATGATGAGAAAAAAGAAAATAAAACAAAAGATATTACTAACAGCAAGTATGATGGTTTAATCAATTTTATCAAGGATACATTGAAGGATAAAGTAAATGATGTAAAAGTATCTAAAAAATTAACTTCAAGTCCTGTATGTCTTGTTGCCGATAAAAAAGCTATGGATATTAGACTTGAAAGATATCTGCTTGATCAAAATCAGATTCAAAGGGGTATGCTAAAAAATATAGAGATAAACACAAAACATCCAATAATACAAGAAATAAATGAAGATATTGCAAAACCAGAAAAGCTAGAAGAAGCAAAAGAGATTGTATATACTTTATTTGACGAAGCTTGTATTATAGAGGGCGAGCCTGTTTCAAACCCTGGCGATTTTGCTAGAAGACTTAATAAACTGTTAGAAAAAAAATAAATAATAGAAATATGAGGATAAAAATATCTAAAAACAATTTTAGTCTTCATCTATAATAGATGATGCAAACGAAGTCGGCAGATTAATTGACTGCCTTTCTTCGTAAAATAAATCTATTCAAGATTTACAACTCCACTCTTCCTTTCATAATGTAGGACTCTAAAGAAGTTGACAGGTTGGTTGACAAGATAATTAAGAGTAGGCTTAGACTTTTTGCCCTCTTCGTAAGGGAGGTGTCCCGAAGGGACGGTGGGTTGACAAGATAATTAAAAATAAACTTTTTATCTCAGTTTATAATTGGTGGGTTGATGAAGTCAGTGGCGGGTTGACAAAAGAAATTAAGAATTAAGAATTAAAAATTAATCTTTAACAGAAAATTAAAAATAAATTAAAAAACTAAAAGATTAAAAGTAAAATAAAAAAATATTAAATATTAAAAATTAAGATTTAAGAATTATTAATTTATAATAAAATAATAATAGATTAATTATAAATTTATAATTGTAATATTATATAAATAAAGTATTAGCAGTGTTGAATATATAAAGACAGTTTTTTGAACCCCCCTATCCCCCTTCACAGGGGGGGACCTAGAGGTGGTTCACAGTGGGGTAGATTGTGAGTTGCTTTACAGGAGGGACCGAGAGGTTCCCTCCATCCCCCCTTCACAGGGGGGTCTGGGAAGGGCCCTTTACATGTGGGGCGGGTTTGGGGTCTATTCACAGAGGGATAGACTTCTGGATGTTCCCCTTGACAGGGGGTGAATGGTGGAAATTCCCTTCACAGAATGGTGAAACTGAGAGACGAACCCCATTAAACCCTTTACAGGGTGCTGAGATAGAGTGATCCCTTCGCAGGATGGATAGAGCGTGAGAGACTCTTAACATTGGTGGTGGAGGATAGTGCTTTCAGATAGAGGTGGAGACAGGAATCCCACTTACAGGGAGTTAATTGGGTTTCTCTCTCAGTCCACCTTGCGATTGAAGCCTTCGCCGCTAATCAACCCCACGTGAAGCGTCCCTCTCGCCCCCCCTGTGGGGGACCATTTCATCTTACCCACCTGTGAATGGCCCCTCTCAGTTCACCATGTAAATGGCTGTACATAATATTATCCCTCTTGTGAAGAAACTGCAATTTCACCCAAATATGAAGGGTCACAGACCAATCTACCC
>CALXXG010000040.1 GCA_944392625.1 uncultured Rickettsiales bacterium | reverse complement strand
CCTAAAAATAATTTTCCTAATTTTTCTTTCTTATTAGGAACTGTACTCATAACAAAAGTAAACAATATAGTTAAAGAACCAATAAGAATAAAAGTTATATTTTCGTTTATTACCATATTACACATTTTTATACATAAAAATAAAAGTAAATAATACCCCATTGTATGAAAATAACAAATAGTAAGACCTTCTGCGTGTATTGGCTCTTCAAATTTTTGTCTAGAAAACAAAAATAAAATAGTGCATATAATAAAGTATGGTAATAAATTAAAGCATAATGCCATTATAAATGCACTTATAATAACTACTAAACCATATTGACCATAACTTAATCTATCCACTATTTCACACCCTATCTAGATTTTTTAACACCTAAAAACCATTTTCCAGGCCACCACATATTGTTTACCTCCTTTCTAAAAAACAAGTAGTACTATACAACTTGCGATTACATATATAAAAGATAAACATGCAAATATATATCTTATGTAAAAATTATTATTATTCCATTTTATTAATATCTTATTATAATATTTATTTAATTTATTTTTAAACAGTAATATAAATGTAAATTTAACAATATAACTCAAAAAAGTTAATTGTATTATAGAAAATATATTAATTAAAAATAAACTTCCTATGACCATTTCTATAATAGACTTTATTATAAGCATTAAACATATTACAAATAAATCATACAAAGTAGTTTTTGCTTTAACAATATATTTAATACCATATAATATTATTAAAACTAGTATTAAATAAGAAAATAAATAATTAGTTTTAATTATTGTTCCTATTATAGTTATTAAACTAAATAATAGTAAATATCTATTAAACTTGCCTTCCCTTTTAGAATAGTACATAAACATTGAATAAAACAATATTTCAAATAAAAGTACTATAAAATTAAGAATTAACACCTCTACTTCACTCCCCTAGTTAAATATACTACAAAAAGAAAAAATAGTCAAATTGCTATTTAACTACTTTTTCTAATAAGAAAAACAAAAAACCAATTGCACCACCAATTACTAGCCATATTAATTTATCAAATGAACTACTACTTTTTTCTACCGTTCTAGCATCAATCTTTTTTTCAAGTTCTTCCATACCTTTTTCTAATTTATTTATTTTTTCGTTAATAGATTTATGTTCGCTTTCTTGTACTCCACTATTTCTAGTAAGAGCTTCTTTAAAATTATTAAGCATTTTATTTAGATCTCCTTGAATATATTTCATATTGGTTGTTATTTCAGTCATTTGTGTTAATATTTCGTTAAATCTATCAAACAATTTATCAACTTTTTGTTCTGTTAATGCTATTCTTCTTTCATGTTCTTTTAATTGTTCTTTTATAATTTCCATTTTTATTCTCCTTTATGCAATTCTTTTCCAATAAAACTTGTCACAAAAGCTATCTAACATTCTGTCGTAAGTTGTAGCAAATTCAAATAATAAATAACAACTTTTATTACTAGGAATAGTTCCACCTGATGTTTTTGTTACTACTTCTCTAATTTCTGTTGAACCATCAGAATAATTTACATAGGTCATAAATAATCCATTGCCATCATCAGTTGCACCAACAACATAATATAAGCTAAATGGTAATTCTGTTATTCCTAATTCGCTAAAATTAAATGAACCTAATGCAACTGTACTATCACTTAATGCAACTTTATTATCAAAATTAAATCTGATGCTAATGTTATGTCCACTTCGTGTTATATAGAAAGTGTTAACAATACAATTGGAAGTATTTGCATCAAAGAAAGAATTGCTATTAGTGTTTTCACTTTTAAATTCTTTATCAATAAGTTCCCATGTTCCACCTAATCGTTCACTAGGATTTACATTTGTATTTGTAACTATTACATCATTAATTTCATAGCCTATTATGTTTTTCTTTTTAACAGTTAAAGATTTAAAATCCGCACCATTTTTATGAAATAAATATACATATTCAGTTGAACTTAATAAAAAAGTTGATGCTGGAGTTGTTTGTAACAAGTCAGTAGCATAAAATTCAAAATTATAGTTTTCTCTATAATCAAATTCTCCAGCAAGTTCTAAATCAGTTATTTTAAATGTATTTCCTTCAAGTGTAGTAGGTATAGTTGTAAAACTACTCCATTTATCAGAACTTTGTAATTTATATCTATATTTAACACTAACTGTATTTTGACTATCTCCGATTAATCCATTGTAAACAAATCCTGTTAATGACAATTTGACTGTATTACTAACATTAGTTAATCTTCCCAATTTAATATCAGTAGTATTTATTGATGAATTTACATAATCAATAAATTTTCTATCTTCAATAGTTTCCAATGAAACATTACCGCGATTATCTTCTACATAAACAGTAAATCTTGTTTTTAGTATATCTTCATCCATAAATGAATCTTGTATATTTTCTAGTATATATTCGTTTGTGTCAGAGTTGTAAGTAGTATCTCCTTTTAAGAAATAATATTTTTTAATTGTAGTACCATAAGGAGCAGTAGCAGACACCGTTATTTTAGGTTTAGAGACATATTTTACTATGTCAGTAGTAAGACCACTAACAATAGTGTTTTGTTCTTCTATAACTATATTTTCTATTGTAGGAATGTCTATTATAGTTAATGTAAATGTAGCACTTTGTGTTTCTCCTATTTGTTCATATGTAAGAAAGTTTTTTTGATAAGTTTCACAATATATTTTTACTAAAACTTTACTTGTGTTAGGATAGTTAGTTTTAATTTGATTTTTCAAATCATTACTCATTACCCATAAATAATTACTTTGTGATGTATGATTTATAATTGTTCCTGTCAATTTACCTATTTCATATTTCAATGTTGTATAAAAAGAACTTATTTTTTTTCCTATTACTATGTTAATATTTTGTCCTAAATCATAGTTAGATACAGATACACTACTTGCTCTAGGTATTGTTGTAAGTTGCATATCTCCACTAGCACTTGCACTATTAGGATTAAAGTCTCCAGTTGATAAACTTGAACTTACTGAAATAGTTTTACTTCCGTCGTCATTATGTCCTACTGTAAAAGTTTCTTCTTGAACTAATAACCATGCACCACCATTTACATAAGTCGGATATGGAAAAGTTTTGCTAGTTCCTCTTGATTCCCCATTACAAGTAATATTTAAACTAGCAGTACCACCAAAATAACTTTGAGAACTTGCTCTACCTAAATAAGATTTAACAATTACACTAGAAGTATTATTTTCTATACTATAACTATTTTCTATAATCTCCATTTTCCAAGTCCATTGAGAACTTGAAGTACTACCATATATTGTCTTAGTTTGAATTGCCATAATCTAACCTCCAATCCAAAATCCTGCTTGACCTTTTCCAAAGTCATCATCTTCTATTATTTCTTTTTGAAATAGTCCTTGTTCTTTTATAACACCATCAATAGTAACACTTTTAAAATAAGCACCATTTCTATCGGTTTTCATAAGTAAATTACTTTCATCTTCTTTTAATTTACCATCACTAACATATAATCCTTTATTATCTAATAAAGAAACTACATCTTCATCATTTTTAGCAACATTTATACCATTAATATCAATGGTTACCAATGTATTTTTAAGAGTTGTTACACCATCTGTATTTACCTTATTTATAATGCTTGTTGTAACTTCACTAGCACTTTGCTCTATCATTGTAGAAGTTTCTTCAATAATGGTAGATTTTTGATTTTCTAATACTTCATTTAACTCATCATTATTAGGATAATTATTATTTAAATCTTTTACAATTTGATCTAATCTTTCTGTTAAATCTTCATTTTCATTTACTCGCATTAAATAAATTATCATTGTTTTGCTATAAACTTTTTCTTCTTTTGTATAAGTAAATAATAATTCATATTTATTATCTTTATTAGGTATTGCTACACTGCTATTTACTGAAAATGTTAATTTATCTGTTATGGATAATGTTATACCTTCATTTTCACTTTGACAAGTAACAATAGATGTTACATCTTCACCTTCAAATTTAGCACTAAATTTTACAAAATATTCAGTAGATATTTTAGGTAAACCATTTTCAAATGTTGGAATTAATACTAAATCCGGTTCTAATACTGGAAAAAACACTTCTACATTCTTTTGTAAATTTGTAATGTCTTGCTGCGCTTGCGTTAATTCTTTAGAAGTATTATTCTTATATTCATTAAAATCAACTTTTTTTACATATTGTTGACTTACATTAGTCAAAATTTTATCAGGTAGTTGTTCTATATATGAACTATTACTAATTTTTTCTTCAACAATTTCTGTAACCTCATCATTTAATACATAATCACTTAAAATTGTTTCCACCTTATTTATCGTATCTTTTTGATTCCCTACTTGAATTCCAGTTAATGTCTGTGTTGTTTCTCCAAGTGTTATTTTCATATTTTCTGGCTTCGTTAAAGGTGTTTCTTTTTTTGTTAACAAATATGTTTTAGATAAATTATGTGGAGTACTTTTAACTTGTATATATACTCCCATTTCAAAATTTTTAATATTATTATCTACAACATTTAAATCCAATGCGTTAAGTTCTAATGTACTCTTTAACATTATTGCATTATTATTCAAATATTCTTGTGCCTTTGTTTTTAAACTATCAGCAATAGTAATATCATTCCATGTTGTTTCACTAATTGGGGCTACTATCCAACCATATTTTGAAAGTGCTTCTTGATTCACCAAATAATCTTTACCATTATTTATATCTTTAATCGTTATCCTTTCTTTTGTTCCATCCTCTTTTTCTATTTCTGCTCCTAACGGAATTACTACACTATATGTTTGTGCTGCGTCATTATTTGCCGTTATATCAATTAAGTTTTCACCAAATTCAATAACTTGACTTGAAACCAATTGTCCTGTTTCTTCGCCTATTATATCTGTAAAATCATCAACCCAATCAATATAATTACCATCATCTTCATATCTAATTTGGATATATCCACCAAGTAAATTTAATATTTTTTCCTCAATTGTATTGAACGTATTAATATAGTCTGTACTGCTTCTTTTAATATAGTCATTATTGTTATGATTAGCTCCTGTCAATTTGCCAATTTTAAATTTCTTATATTCTTCTACTTGCAAATTATGATTGTTAATAATTTGTGTAAATAATTCTTCTGGTGTTCCTTGAAATTCAAATGGTCTTTGAACACTATCAAACAAAAAAGCAAGAACACTTTCACATGTTACCTGCTTACTTTTGTCCATATTCATTTTGTCACTTATAATACGACCTTTAAATATTATTTTACTATCTTTTTTTATAATTATATTAGAAACAAGAACTTCTAATTTATTAAAATTAGGATGACTTGGATAAATTTTAAAAGTAAATTCAGCAACTTTATTTAACTCTTCACTCAATTCAGCATCTTTTAAATAATAATCATCCAATCTTAAATCATGAAGCAAAAAATCTCCCCAAAAGACTTGATACATTACAAACTACCCTCTCTATATGTAAAATTTAAAGTTCCTGTTCCACTAATAATTTCAACTTCATTTTTGCCTTCTTTAAGTATAAAATCTGGGCTTTGATAATTGGTAGTATCGCTTATGCTAAATTGCTTATTATTAAATTTAAAAACAATATTACCTGTGCTTTGTATAACTGGCATAACTGTTTTTCTTTGATTATATAAAGTAAATTTGTCTTCTGCTTTTACAGTTTTACTTACAACAGTTTCATCATTCATCATTTTATACGGATCACAAACTGCCTCAATTTTTATTTCACCAACGTTTTTTTCAAAATTTGCGCTCGTAATTTCAAGTCTTCCATAGTAATAATATAAAGGATCTTGATCTAGAATTATTTTCATTTTACGACCATTTAGATAGTTAGACATTTCCCTTTTTATTTTCCAATAATCAATTGGAGCAAATACTTCAAAGGTAAATGATAAAGTTCGACTATCATATTTTACATCACCTAATGCTTCGGTTAAGTCAATACTACCATCCCTTCCCTCTATTTTGACATAGTTAGTTCGAGGTGGCGCTTCTTCGATATTTTTTGACGTCATAAGTAAATTCCAATCTTTAATTGAATGTTTATCACCGAATAATACGCCGTTTTTCATTATCTCCCCCTCCTTTTACTTGTAGCCAAAACGCCAAGTCCCTTGTCTATTTTTGGTGTTAGCTTTCCAACTAGCGTGTCATCATCTAATACAATGTTATACCCCATATTTTCTGCAAATATAGGTAGGTACTTTTCAAATAATGAAAGTAATTTTGTATTTTCCTGTTGCATACTTGCTGTTTTAGTACTTCTTGCGCCCACAAAGTCGGTTAATGCATCCATCATTGTATCGTGCATTGTGTCAACTGGAGAAATAACTTCTTTTTGTGTTTTATTATCTCCTAATAATGCGAAATAAGGTTTGTTCGGTTCTGCAACGTCACCTGTTGCTAATCGTGGAAATTTAAGCTCGCTAATCTTTTTTATTTCAACACCAGGAATTGCGTTTATAACTCCAATTGCGCCGTTTATTAGCCTTATAAATGAGTTTATTCTTCCCTCAACTAAAGATATAACAGAATTGATAGCGCCCTTTACAGCACCACTAATAGCGTCACCTATCGCCGTTCCTAATTTAGAAAATGTATTTTTTATAGTGTTCCATATACCACCGAAGAAAGAGGCAATATTAGAAAAGATGCTCTTTATTGCATTGTATGCTTCCGTAAATTTATCGCCAAACCATTTTCCAACGTTTGAGAAAGTCTCTTTTATCTTCTCCCATACATTAATCGCTGCCTCTTTTACTGTGTCCCAATTTTTAACCAGTAAAACTATAATTGCAATTAAAGCCGCAATTGCTAAAACTACTAGTGTAATTGGTGAAGTCAAAAAAGCCATTGCCGTACCAAACGCTGTAGTTATTGCTGTTCCTACGCCACAAATAACATTCCATGCTGTAGTCGCTATTGTCATCCCGTTCATTGCTATTGCCGCAACACCTAGAGCCGCCGTAAATATACCTAAAACTATAAGTATATTATCTATCCATCCTTTATTTTCTTGATAAAATGTGTTGAGCTCCGATATTTTTCCTATTAAATCTTGAACGCTAGGTATTAAAGTATTTTGAATGAAATCAACCAGTACTTCTAAGATAGGCGCCAACGCCTCCAATATATCCGCTAAAAGAGATTTGCCCATTTCAATTAAAGGTTCAAGATTTTTAGTTGCTTCTGATAATTGCATATTTAATTCTGCTTGTGCTTCATTACTTGCTATTATATCGCCGTTAATATCTTTGTATGTATTGCTTGCCTCTTCATATATCCCTGTTAATGTTTCACGAATAAGTTTTTCACGTTCCGCCTCATCATTACATTTTGCTAATTTCTCATTGAAATCATCTTCGCTAATTCCAGCCCAGTTTAAAGCATCCGCTAAACTTCCTGTTACTTCTCCTACTTTTGCCGTTTCGTTAGAAGCCTCTGCTAGTCCTTCCAACGGTAAACTATCGCCAAACGTTGCATAAACACCTGTAAGAATATTGGTCCATTGATTTAAGTCTTCTTCATTTTTAGTCATTACTGCTAAAAGGTTAGACGCTTCAATTGCTGTATCGTTTTCACCTAAAACGCCATACATTGACTTAAATGTATTTGTCGCCGCGTCGGCACCGTGTTCCGTTGTTTGAAACGTTGTTTGAAGTTTACCAAAGTCTTGTGTCATTTCTCTTGTTGCCTCTACAGCCGCAACTGCACCTGTAGTAAGACCCGCAAGCCCTATCGCTGCTTTTTTGCCTAACTCAACCGCTTTTGTAGTTACTCCTTCAAAGTCCTTCTTGACGTTTTCAAGTTGCTGTTTTGACACGCTACCAAAGTCTTTTTGTTCGTCGGTCAGCCTTTCAAGACTTTGCTCTGTCGATACTATTTCACGTTGTAAATCTCTAAACTGTTCTTCGGTTACTTCAACTTCTCCGCTTTTAATTTTCTTCATTGTATCGGTCAAGAGTTCTTGCTTGTTTTTTGTTTCTTCAATAGCCTTTGTTAAAAGCTCTTGCTTTTGTTTTAATAAATCTACATTTTTTGGATCTAATTTTAGAAGACTATTTACGCCTCTTAACTCGCTTTGGAGACCTTTTGTTTGGCTTTCGACTCCGCTTAACGCCTTACCTAATTTGGTAGTTTCTCCACCTATTTCAATAGTGATACCTTTAATTTTTGAACTTGCCATATTTGCCTCCTTTCTTTAAATAAAAAAAAGAGTAGCCTTAATTCACTAGGAATTAAACGACTACTCTTTCTTACCGTATTTTTCTCTTAAACTTACCCTATCAATATCCGTTGTTTCTAATCGCTTCGCGTTTCTTAAATATTCAAGTCCTTCTTCGCTTTGAGAACAATTATAAATAAACGCTTCTCGTAAATAATATTTATATTCTACAACATCTAGTTCGTAAACTTCAAATAGTGGTATGTTTAAGTATTTGGAAATCGTTTTTTCCTCAACAGTTTCAATTACGTATGGGTTTTCCTTACCGTCCTTTTTAGGATAGTAAGGAATTTCTAGTTTTTTTGGCTCACATTATCTGCAACCCAAGAATAATAACCCTTGAAGAAATCATATAATGCATTTAGACCTAATAATTCGTCAATTTCTTCTTCCGTAAACGTGCGCCTTTCCTTATTTTTATTAAAAGCAATTAACGCTGCTTCATATAATGCGTCCATGTCTTCTTCCGTTAAGTTTTTGCTGTCAACTTTTTTTGTTAGCGACAATAAAATCTTTAACTGCTTTTTCTTTGGATTTTCTAAATGAACAATGTCATTATCGCTAATCTTAACTTCATAATATCTTGATTTATAAGCCGTTAAATCTAACATTTAAAACCCTCCTATGCTCCCGCTGGGATTTCTTCATCAATTATAATTAAAGTTCCTTCATCATCACTAGGCAATGCACTAAATTCAGCGTCAATGACTGTTTCAGCATCTTTAGCATAAGCCATTGTGAAGCCAGACGTATTTTGACCCACAATAGTTACACGAACGTCTCCGTCAATTGGGTCTTCATGCAAGAAACGAATGACATAGCTTTTTCCATCATAATTTCCTGTGCCACCAATTTTAGTTGTGCGCTTTCCTGCGGCTTCCGTACTAGAACCTGTACTAACTAATTTAGTTAACGCTTTACCGTTCCAAGTCATAATTCCAGACTTTAAAGTTACTTCTTCTGATTGAAGTGTTCTTTTCTTAACCATACCTAAATCGTCCTCTGCTGTATAGAAGGTAGGTGTGTATGCTAATTCAGCGCCGCCTTTTATCCAACCAATACGATTTTCTTCCGTTTCAATAACAGCATCTTCTGGGATACCAGTTTCGCTAGCAAACTCAACAACAAATAACTTACCACTTCCAAGGGTGATAGTGTTTTTATCTCTTTTTTCTTTAGCCATTTTTTATTCTCCTTTCGCTATTTTTTCTAAAAAAGTATCTAGTTCGTAAACAGTCATGAACATCTTTTCTTCCGACAACCATTCACGACTTTTTGTATATTGATAATCTTCGCTATTTAAAAACGTTTCAATTTTTTTTTCATAATTAAGATCTATTACTTCGTTGTAATATTCCAATGTTAAATTGTGTTCTATAATGTTATTGTGTAAATCAGCACCACGAATGTATATATCATCAATAAAAATGAAGTAAGGAAAATCTGGAGTTTTCAAATATCGTAGTTCTTTCCAAGTTAGCCCTGTTCCAGAATCTAACATTTCTTTAACGTCCATTTGTAACCACCTCTTTCACTCTTTCTTCAAAATCTTTTTCAGCCTTCGTATAGTTCTTATCTATAAAATCATTGCTTTTAGTTCTTCCACCACTTCTTGTTTGATGCCCATTTTTTATAAGATGTGTAAGCCTATACTCAGGATCTTTTACATACCACATATCAACGGCTCCGTCCGACGTTTCGCGAACCTTCTTTATTGCTATATTTCGATAAAACTTTTTACGTCTACCGCGCGGGGCGTCCTTTTGAGTATTTTTCTTAAACTCATTTGATACTTCGTGCGTTACCTTTTTTACGCATTCGGTAACTTCCGCTTTATATTCGTCAAGAATATTTTGAATTGCGCTATCTAAACTATCAATTGTAATATTTGCCATTGAAGTCACCAACGATAATTATTTCATTATTCTTTAGCATAAAATTATCACCTGTTTTAATGTCAAAACATTTGCTTTCATAAACAATTCGATATATTTCAGTATTAAATATAATATCGTTAAGCATAGGATTATATCTAATGCTAAAATTGAATGTAGAACTACTTATTTCAGTACGAGCATTAAAATACTCTTTGCCACTTGATTTATTAATGTTAGCGTGTACTAAACAATAATCGTTCCATGTTTCAGTAGTCAAATCTAGTTTTTGAATTTTAATCACTTTGTTGTAAACTGCCATTATTTGCTTCTCCATATTGTAATTGCATTATGAAATCTTGTTTTAACTTATTAATAGTGTTGTTTTCTTTAACGCTATTTGCGTTTCTATCAAATAAATCTTCAATGACTAAAAGGGCTAATTGTTTAGCCCTCTCATCACCTTTAGGGTAATTATCACCAACCGCACCTTTTAACCATGCATCCGCAACTAAGATATACCTTTTTAAGCGTGCATCCGTTTTTTCGTCTGTGTAGTCAATGCTTAATTCTGCTTTAACTTCTTCCAAAGTAAGCATTATAACACCCCCTTAATTAAGCACCTGCTGAAACAGTAATGTAACCATTTACGAAAGCGTCTTTATCTCTTACTACAACATCTTCACGTTCAATAGCACGGAATAATGTTAAATCTTCTTCGAATGCGTTTAATTCGCCAGCTGCTGCTGTATTTGAAGTCATGATATTTATTTTTTTACGATCAAATAATTTGATTCCTTCTTTTAAGTCACCAATAATAAATGGAACTTTATTTGTTTTTGTTGCTAAATCAGCGTTTGGAATAACAACTACTGGTACTGTTGTAGCGCCTGCACTTAAAACTAATTTCATTGGATCTTGTGGGTTTATACTCAATAAGTAATCTCCGTCACTATCTTTTAAAGTGTCAAGATATTGTAATCCATCGTCATTAGTAATAACGCTTGAAGTTGCTTTAAATGCTTGACCTAGTGTTATGTTTAATGCTTTTTTAATACCGTCTAAATCAACTAGATCAGTTTCTGCTTTAGTTTTAACTTGTTCGATAATTAATTTATTTCTAGTTACACGGCTTTCATCAGCAATCCAAGTTACTAATTCGTTATAAATATTTTGGTCACTATCTTCAAATAATTCATTTGTTACTGGTAAGATACCCGCATATTTGTCGATAGTGTAATCAATTTTATCAAATTGTGGTGTAGCACTTGCGCCGATTTTTCCCGCTTCTCCAACCTTTGTAAATCCTGTTTGTGAAGAACGTTTCTTATAAGTTCTACGTCCACTCATAGTATTTACTGCTTCAACGCTAACTAGTTGTTCTAGTGAGAATTTTGCTTCTCTTAAATGCTCGATATCAGTTTGAATATCTTGAGGAACTGTGTAGCCACCTTCTGTACCAGTAGTTTCATTCATAGAGTTTGCAATACGTTTAACTGCATTAGCAAAAGCTTTTACTTTGTCAACAGTTTTAACTTTATTTACTACCTCGTCTGTTACTTCTTCTTTGTTATTGTTATATAACTTTTCAGCAACTTTATATTCCCTTTCTAAATTTTCAATTTCAGCAATTTTATTTTCAGCACCTGTTAAATCTTTTGCTTCAAATGCTTTGTTTGCTTCTTCGTTTAGCACTTCGATTTGTGCTTTAATCTCTCTCATTTTCTTATTCATAATTCATCTCCCTTTCTTTCATTTTCTTAATAATTAATGAGTTTTTAATTAAACCAAGTTTTGCCTTGATTTCTTTTTCTTTTGATTGGTTTTCTATTGAAATTTCTTCTTTTTCAACATTTTTTTTCGCTTTTTCGTCTGTTTTAGGAGAAATTTCGTCATTTTTTTGTTCTTTTTTGTATTTATCTTCGCTTTTTAGTAAATTTTTAATAAAATCTGGCACGTTATGATAGTTCTTAAACAAATTACTATGCATTGTTGCAACTGCAACCTTTTCCTCATTAAGGATAGTTACATTAAAATATTTATCCATATCACTAGCGCTTAACCAAGTTTCGGCATCAATAATAGATTTTATTTCTTCTTCACTAACTTTTGATTTACTCATATACATTGGTAACATTACACTTTCTTCAATTTTATTTAGCGCGTCGATAGTTTTTTGCATATCATTTGCATTTCCAATTGCAATAGACATTGGCTTATGTACCATAACAGTAGAATTTTTATATAAGTAAACATTATCTGCAACCATCATTAAAAAAGACGCTGCACTTGCACTTAAGCCATCTACATAAGCGTTAATGGTAGTTCCTTTATCCTTTTGACGCTCTAACATACTAATCATTGTTGAAGCAGTAAATACATCTCCACCTGGCGAATTAATGTAAATATTTAATGTTTGAACATTACCTATATTGTCTAACTCTCTTTTAAATTCCATTAGACTAACATCAGTTTCGCTCTCCGTACCAGTCCACCAATCAACAGACTTTTCTTGTACTATTTCACCATACACGAATAAATCAGCCTCGGAAGGAGTTATGTTTTTGAACTCGTAAAACTTTTTGTTTTTCATCATTCATCACCCCCTTCCGTAGTATCTATTTCTAAAGGATCTTTTGACCCATCAGAACCATTTGAATTAGCCTTATATTGAGAACCTATTTGTTTAATTTCAATGGTTGAACCATTACCAATAAGCACATCTCCACCATCTTTGGCTTCTAAATCTAAAAATGCCCTTGCCTCATTCGGCGTATATAAGAATGAACCAATACCTTTTGTCAAACTTTCAACTTGTGTCTTTAAATCTGCTCTTAATAGCATTCCAGTATTAAATTTGAAATAATAACCTTGACGTATTTCTTTATCACTTAACAATTTATAATTAAGTTCTTCTTCATATTGTTTTAATATAAAGGTCAAAGTATCTACTAAAAAAGCCAAGTTCTGTGCTTCGCTAGAAGCATAACTTGACTTTGAATAATCATTAATTTGTACTGGCTTAATACCAAATGCACTTGCTATTTGTAAAGCGCTATATTTTTTTAATTCCAAGAATTCGTTATCACCAAGTTTAGTGGATAAAGGTGTAATTTGTGATCCTAAAGGAATAGGAATGATTCCTTTACCTACATCAACATTACCTTTGGCATAATTTTCAATATTTTTTAAGAAATTTTCCACTCCTTTATCTTTTAGATTGCCTGTATATTGAACAACTGCCTTTGCTGTAAAGCCAGTATCGTATAATCTATTCTGCATTTTTTGAGCCTTTTGATTTCCTTTTATCGTGCTTTGTAATATTTCGCGTACTGCCAAACCGCTTAAACCGTCTTTATCGGTTAAAGAAGTTTTAAAATGAAGTATTTCTTCGCTAGAATATTTGTAAGTTTTGCCACCATAGCAATATAAATACCATACATCTGGAATATTACTCAATAATTTCCCGTCATCATACCATATTTGCATTTTAGAACTATCTAGTGGTATTAATTTAATGTTTTCACCATATCCACTAATTAGTGCATAACCATTTCCAAAATGATTTCTAAAATATTCAATAGTACTCCAAAAACTTGTTGAAGTCATAAACTTATTAGGCCTATTTCTTACGATATTGAATAGAGCATGATCCCTTGCTTCAATTACACCTTGTTTTTTAGTTTTTCTTAATAATTTTAAAGGAAGTTTCCCTAAACTTTCACTTAAAATTTTTAAACAAGCAAAATATGTAGCTTCTGACCTTACATCATTATCTAAATTTTTATCAATACCTAGAAAATCCGCTAAATTAAGCCATTCTGTCATATCATAGGTATTTTTAGGCCTAAGAAAACGTTCTAATATTTTCATTTCTACACCTCCTAACTTTTCCATCCCATTGCTTGCAAATAGTTATCCATTTCAAAATCTAAATCTAAATCTTCTTTAAATTTCATATATGCAACATGTGCGTCTATACAAGCATCTACGGGATCTATTCTTCTATTACGCGCATTCTTTTCTTTATCTACTTTAATTTCACCAAAACTATTTGATACAACTTTAGCATTAGAAAAAGACCATGATAATAATTCATTTGATTTATCATATTCAATTTTTTCAGATTTAACGTTTAACTGCATGTCAACTGTTGCATCATTTAAAAATTTAGCACTTTGTGTTATTTCAATTAGTGGAATACCCAATTCTTCTAAATCACTTAAAAAGCCATCTGCATTATGAGGATCATAACCAATGGCTTTAATATTTAATTGATACTCTTCTATTAAATTCTTTAAATGATTAATTATAAATTTATAATCATTTTTAAATTCATTTGTGCTACCAGTAATAGTGATTAATTTATTATTCTCCCAAATATCATAAGGTGCTAAATCGGATTCAATATGTTCCTGTAGTCTTCCTTTGGGCATAAAAGAATGAGAATAAATATAGAATTTATCATTAAAAGGAAACTCTAAAGATATTGTTGTTAAATCTCCACCATGTGACAAATCAATTCCACAATAGCAAGTCTTTCCTTTAAATTCTGCAATTGTTTTTGAGACTCCACATTTTTGCCATTTTTCTAAATCAACAAATTGTGTATCCTCATTTCGTGCCCAAATGTTCATACTTTTTGTTTTAAAATCTCTTAATTCTGCTGCCCCCATATCTTTAGCAGTTTGTGCATCTTGCCTTAGGATTTCCATCCCTTCTGGTGTTGTTGCAAGATATGGATTTGCTTTAATCCAATTTTTTTCATCAAATATATCATCACCTTTATCTAAGCAATAAATGTCTGCAAAGAAATCTTCAGCTGTTATAGTAGATTCCAATACTCCAATCGCATAACTATCAATAGAATAACTAAAACTTTCAGAATTTATATCAAATCCTCTAGTAGTTATCATACTAAGCAAAGTTTCTTTTAGAGAACGTGTTCCATTATATAGTGCTTTATATATGTGATTTGTTGGTATTTGATGAATTTCGTCTAAACTAGAAAAAATTGACCTATGTCCATCTTCCAATCCGCCTTCTTTTGACAATGCTTCTATAGTACAATTTGTTAAATTACATGTTATCAATGATTTATAGTCTTTTACTTCAAACAATTCTTGTAAGTCCTCATCTATATTAATAAATTTAGCCATTTCCTCCCAAGCAATCCTTGCTTGACGTCTTTTTGTTGAAGCAGTAAACAATTTACCATAATTATAATTTCCAAATGCTGCTATATAAGTTCCTATAATTCCATTAATAAATGATTTCCCCTGCTGTCGTGCCATTGAAAGATAACTTCTTCTAAATCTACGATATCCATTCATTTTTTTCCAACCAAATAATGAACCAATATCAAAATATTGAAATTCTTTCAATTTAACTTGTTGAGGAGATTCACCTTCCGCAATTGTTAATGTCTCAGCATAATCTAAAATTTTCTCACTTGCATCAATATCCCAATAGTATGGAAATTCTTCTGTTTTTTGTTGTTCTAAATTTTTAACATGTCTTAAACATGCTAAATAATGATATCTTCCAAAAGGAATTTTGCTATGATCAAATACTCCACTAACAACTAATTTTGCATGTTGTGTTACTCTATCAATTTTTGCCAATGTTATCACCAAATTTATCTAAAAATTTATTCTTTTTTGGAGGATCAGGTGAATTTGGCATAACTAATTTACATCTTGATGCTATTGTCAATCCTAAATCATTTGCACATGCACGACATTGCTTAAACACTTTATCTTGCATAGCCGTTAAACGTTCCATTTCAATTATTTCACTACTTTTAATTGCTTTATTAAGTAACTTTGTATATTTTAAATATTTATCTTTTGAAAGCAGATATCTAGCTAAACAATCTTCATCTAATTCTGTCATAATACCAACTGTTAATAATTTACTAGCAATTTCTTGAAACTCTTCTTTTAACTTTTTAGTTAAATAAGAAGGAACTTCTATATTTTTTAAATCAACTTTCAGTTCAGTTTTTTTTCTATCTTCAATTTCTGCTTTAGTTAGATGTTTTTTACCTTTTGCTTCCAATAATTCAACTGGTTGCCTAGGTCTAGCCACAATATCACCAACCTTTCAAAATTAAATTTTATTTAGGGAGTTTTTTTCGCAATGTGGTCCTCTGCACCGTTCTCCGAGAAAATACAAATATTTTTTTGACCACCCCTAGGGTATTTTTATACTTATAAAAATTGCTTTTATTAATACCTATTTAATAAAAAAAACAATTAATAAATATTATATAAATTTTATTTATTAAATTGTTTTATTTATTTTATTTATCTTTTTCATCCATAGTTTCATCTTTTGTTTTGCCTTCATTGTTTTTTAAATTATCAGGATTATTTGTCATTGCTGATTCTATTTCATTAACTATATCATCTTTTTTAGTTGCTGTTAGATCAATGCCTTTTTGTTCTGCTAATTCTTTTAACTCATTAACAGTCATATCTTCTAAAGTTTTAGTATCTCTCTTACTAGATACATCATCATCGTTATTAGTATCTTGCGTTGTTGCATCTTCTTCTTCAACTACTTCAACTACTGCACTACCTTGAAATTTAGCGTTTAATATTTCGTTTGCTCTTTCTTCATCTGCAACTTCAAATACTTTACCATTCTTAACTGTCATGCGTTCTTTGTATAATGTTAAATCGCTTGGTTTCCCATCTTTATATTTTGCTATTACTTTTAGTTTCATTATATCTCTACCTTTCTAACCTGTATCATTAATTGATACTGTACTAATGATATTCACGGGTAGATAGATTTCTATGTTCCAAAGTCACTATCGTTAGCTTTTACCTTTTATATGGCGTTAGGATAACATTACTCGTTGTATAGTCATATATATAATATCATCAGTACACTACCAATTAAGGTAGTCTTTCTAAAATGGTATTTCAGTAGATATTAAATCTATTATCTTTATATTTTTACAATTCTTATGTACTAAATTGTTATCGTAAGTTTTTTTATAGTAATCTAGTTTTGTATCTATCGAACTGCATTTGTTCATTATATACTCTGAATCTTTTTGATTAGGCATTTGTAATTTAATTATAATATCACGCCCATTTTCTTTTGCTGATTTGCAAAATTCTTCTAAATCCTGCATTGTATATTTCATCATATAACCTTCTTTCTTTTTTGAAATCTATTGTGCCTGTAATTGTGGCACTCAATACATAGGCTTTCTAAATTTGAATAGTCTAATCTGCGTAACCATCCGCTTTCAGTTTGAATTGGCTCTATATGGTGTACTTCCTCGGCTAATTCTCCGCAATGCTCACACTTATAATTTGTGTCTTGAAGTTTCTTTTCCTTTAGTAATTTCCACGGCGTAGAGTTATAAAATGTCTTATATTTTGGATCGCGCTTTTTATTATAATTACTTTCTCTTTGTTTTTGCATATCTAATCTGCTTTTGTTTACTATTTCTAAGCATTCAGAACAATATGTATTTGGATATTCAATTATTTTTTTACATTTTCTACATATTTTATAAATCATTTTTTCACAATATCATCATAAACCAAGAAAAGTCCAAAAAAGTCCAAACTTCACTTTTTTTTCATTTTTTCTTTCAATTCCTGTATTTTTTCTTTTACTTCGCTCTTGTAATTATAAGCACTACTTCTTGAGCAAGGAATTAATCTATATACTTGTGTTGGTTTTTTACCGTTTATCCAACAGTAATAATAAATTTTATCACATGGATTAGAACTTTCTTTTAATTGTAATTTCTTTTTTTTCAACTCATATTCAAGCATATCTCTAGTATTCCTGCTTATATTTACTAATTTATCCATATCTTCTATCTCACTAGCATAATGAGCAAATTTAGAATCACCTGATAAGTTAGATAAATGGATTACAATTTCTTTGGGTTGTACTCCGTGGGGACTTACCATATAAAGTAATTTTTGTCTTTTATCTAATGCTTCATAAAAATCTCTGTCTGCATCTTTATATCTTTTTAATAATTCGTGATATTCCAAATATAACATTGCTACACCCCTTTTAGTATCTTTTGTATATCTTCTTCCGTATATCTTCTATTTTTATATTCTGTATGTAATTGTTTTTCTTTTTTATGAAGTTCAGTTAATAAAAATTGTCTATTATCAAATGATGATAATCTATTTTTTTGTTCTTGATATTTTTTAGACAATTCTATGTCTTGTTTTACTTTTCTTCTTTTTTGCCTAATACCTTTTAGTTCTTTAATAATTCTATAACATGAAAATGCACTTATTTTATTGTTCTCTATATAATGTAATAAGTCTTGTGTTTTTTCATCTAATTCATTTAAATCAGTAGTTAAACTATTACAATAAC
>CALXXG010000039.1 GCA_944392625.1 uncultured Rickettsiales bacterium | reverse complement strand
TTGCTTGCTTTTTACCTGCCCAGTTAAGAGTGTATCTCTCATCATTTCCATCGACAACAACTTTGCTAAGTTCCTGTTTAAGCAAATCAAAATCAACAAGTTTAGTAACTTGTCCATTTTCATCTTTACCCTCTGTAACGCAGTTAGGGAATAGCTTTGCTATTTTCTCAACATTTTCATCTACCAAGTTTTCACTTTGCATCTTTAATTTATCCATTATTTTTCTCCTTATTTTTTAACAAATTATATATTGGGTATTGTATAAATTCTTGTTTTTCTTCATCGGGCAAACTATCAATTAAAGCCTGTGCAAGGTCATAACTTTTCATTAAAATTAAACAAGCTATTTTAATTGTATCTCTTTCAGTTTTACTTTGGATTTCATTTATTTCTTGTAATTCTCCACTGGTTAATTTATTTTTTCTTTGTTTCACTTGATAATAGTTAATTTTAGCAACATCTTTATTTTGCTTATCTTTTTCTAATAAGAAATTTGATAATATACTAATAGAAATATATAGTTTTTCATTTTTGTTCTCATCATATGCTAATAACATCTCCAATAAAAGTTTATTGGTAAAAGTGAGAAGCATAGGATTTAGTTTAAAGTTTGTAATGTTTTCGATAATTAAATCATAGTCAATGTTATCATCATATAAAAAATTGTTTTTCTTCAAATAACAAATTAAGGGTGCCTGATTTTCTTGATTTTCTTTATCGAAAACATATATGAAGAAATCTTTGTCATAAGCATTTTTAAATTGATATTCGGTTTCATTTTCTTTATTTATTAAACATATAAGTGTAACCGAAATGTTTGATATTTTCATTGTTGCCTGTGAAGGTATGTTATCAGGTTTATTTGATATAAATTCGTTTTTTAGTATGCATTTAATTAAACAATCAATTTTTTTATAATCGTTTTCAGTTGCACTATCTAGATCTAAATCTTTTTTTACATTCAATTTTTCTAATACTTCGTCAATATTTTTATAATAAGATAAAAGTTCTTCTAAATTTAATGCCTTAAAAGTCTTTTCATCTGCTTCGCTCAATTTGAAAGGTAATGATAGTTCTCCAACATTAAATGATTTGTTTTCATGGGCATCTAATATAAACTCAATACCTTTAATTCTCTCTTGTAAAGTTCCATTAATTTTTATATTTAATTTTACTCCTGTTGTAGCAGGTGTTTTTTGTGAGACAATACTTAACAATTTCCCAAATTTTGTAATTGTTGTAACTTTATCATTAATAACAAAATATTTTTCATAGTATTTTTTATTGTTTACTTTTATTGGAATTGCAAATTGTTTTACTATAGAACTAATATTTATTGTTGATGCAATTGGAATAGTTATCTGTGTATCTTTATCCTTTGCGTACATATAAACATCTCTATCAATTATCTTTTCTGGATGTGTTGCAAGAGTGCCATCGAGATCTGAAAATAAGAATGTACATTCGATATTTTTTTTATCTCTAATATCATCAAAAGTTGGAATGTTTTCATTAACAAACGAAAATTGTCTTTTTCTATTATTTATAAAATCCAAACAAACATTAATTTTATCAATTTTATCAGATGGAAATTCCTTGAATTCTATGGATATTGAATCATCTTCTGGTTTTGCTTGTGCCAATTTTTCATTTATAAATATTGGCAAAAGTTCTTTATAATAAATTTTGCTATTATCTCCCGTTTTATCTATGTAAACAACAAAGAAAATAACACCACCATCATTCAGATAATTTAGTAAATCTTTCTTTTCAACTGAATATTTTATCTTATTTTTTGAAAAATTAGATATTTGTAAGCCCTTTACTTGTAAAGGTAATTTGCGTGCATTTTCTTTCGAATAAAACTTCGAATTTAAGTTAAAAACTACAATATCTCCATCCCATGATGGTATTTTTTCCCCTGTGTTAATATAACTTTTTGCATAATCTGTTTTTGCAATTGAGTTTTTTACTGCATCTACGGCTAATTGCTCTATATCCATCATCCCTCCAGTTCTTGCAGTTCTTTTTTCATCTGCTTAATCTCGTCATTAAGTTTCATCTTTATGTTCGGTTGCTTTTCTGCATTCATTATTTTTGTTTGCTTTTCAATTTCACTTTTTTGTTTTTTGATTGCACTCATTCTATCGATATATTGTTTAAAATCCTCGCTGGTTTTGAAAGGGTATAAGGTAAGTTTTGCAATCATTTGTTTGTAGATATTTTCTAGTTTAACACTACTTGGCATATCGTCAAGTTGTTCTTCTTGCCAGTCACTTTCAAAAATTTTTAAGATTTTAATTTTTTCATCATCTATGATTTTAACTGCAATTATGTATTTAACTTTGTCGTTATACCTTAATGTTAAAAGTGTTTGAAAGTTTATGCTTTTATTAAGTGCTTCAATAAATTTTTCAGGGACTTTATTTGAGTTAAGTTCTATATCAAACACATAAATTTCTTTTACATTGTCACTTGATTCCATATTCGTTCTATCAGGAGATAGGACATTAGATAATGTGACCCTTGTGACATTTCCTGCATCTGCTTTAA
>CALXXG010000038.1 GCA_944392625.1 uncultured Rickettsiales bacterium | reverse complement strand
TATAATAATTATATTTTTATAATAATATTTCATTTTTATTATAAATTATCTAAAATATTCATTATTTATTACATTTTTAAAATGTATATAGTAAATTAATATAAAATAATAATGGATATAATAAATGCAAGGGTTAAACAGTAATAATTGCATACAATGTTTTAGTATCAAAAATAAAAAATTAGGATTTTCTTTAATTGAACTTTCAATTGTATTAATTATAATAGGTTTACTTGTGGCAGGCATTACAGGAGGACAATCTCTTATAGAAAGTGCTAAAATAAGGGCTGCAATTAATGAAATAAATGGTTTTAAACAGGGAACACTTGCTTTTTATGCTGCAAAAGGAAGATTACCGGGGGATATTAAAAATATTGGCGCTACCGGTTCTAATTCTGGCTATACAAATTCTGATTATCCGGCTGGAACTTTTGCTAGTCCATATCATGGTACATGCGCTTACATGACTGCCCCATTTGTAGAACTCTATTTGGAAGGTCTTAATGATTATTATATACCTTCAAGGTGCAGTGGGCCTACTCCACCAGCTGCTGGTATTCCACATTCAAAATACATAGGAGCAGATGGTTATTATTGGTTTTTAACATTTCATAGAGACAAGTGGAACTATGCTAGCCCATTATCTAAAACAGCTAAAGTCCTTGATAATATAAAAGAAGGAAGTATAAACTTGTATTTTTATGATTATGGCAAAAAAGGTGTTAATGTCAGTAGGGAAAGAACAAAAACCATAGCAAGCATTGATAAAAAAATAGATGATGGTATTTATAATTCTGGAAGTTTTAGGGGGTCTTGTGCTACTTCATCGATATCTGCCGGTAATGTTGATTATGATGAAGCAACGAATTTTGTTGAAAAAAATAATTCAAGCGGCTGCGGTGCTTTTTTATACAACTTAGGGTTTTAATCTATTTTTAAAAATCATAATGAGTTAACATTAATTAGTTTAGTGCAAGTTAGTAGTATTAAAAGTTCTAGCCTAACTAATATTTCTATGAATACGCCTTTCTATAATAAGGATTTAGCTGCTATTGATAAAAATCTTAAAGGTTATTGTGGAAGCATTGATTATGTTATTGATATAAAATAAATTATAAAATTCTTGAAATTTTAGGTTTATATATTATTTTAAATTAGCAAAAATAGTATTGATATTTATTTGATATATATTTGCTATAGAGACAAAATATATAAACTACATTTATCAACTGATGAAAAAGAAATTTTTTATATTTGTTTTATTAATTTTATTTTGTTTTAATTGTTATGCAGATGACAATAATAGTAGCAAAATAGATAATAATAAAGGAGAATTAAAGGCGAATTTTAAAAGGGTGTCTCTTGATTTTTCTCAAACTAATGTAAAAAATTCTGATGAATATCAAGATTCTCCATATGCAGCTTTAAACTCTAATGACGAAATGGTTGTAAAGGGAGTATTTGATTTTGCTCTTGAATATGAAAAGCTAAACTACCGTTGGGATAATAAGATTTTTGCTGCATATGGAAAAACTACTGTTAAAGATAATAGTGACGGCACAAAAACAACTTCAGAAAATGCTGATCAACTTTTGTTTACATCTGATTATGCGAGAAAGATGTGGAAAATTAAACAGGCAGATTTTGGACCATTTGTAAGTGCTGCCTATCAGACTGAATTTACAAGAAATGATGATGCACCGCGTAATAAAATTGTTCGTGGCATGATTGGTATAAAAATGTTTAATGGAAAACATTTTTCTGATTTATATCTGACTAATGTTGTTGAAGCTGATTTAACCTATAAAGATACAATTAGCAAATATGGTTTAGAAATTGGTACAAATGCTACTTTTCAATGGAAAGAAGATGTTGCTTTTAAGTTTGAAGGATATTTTAGAAAATATTTTATGTATAGCAGCTATAATCCTAATGATTTAGAATATGATTTAAATTTTGCTGCGCGCATGAATGTAAATATTACTAAAATATTAAGCCTTTCACCATTTGTGTTTATTAGGCAAGCAAAGGCACGTGGGGCTGAAAATTATGCAAGAAATATAAATTTTGGTGTATCTATAGTTTATTCTGATCTTTTTACAATATAGGAATTTATGATATTTTATAACTGTTGAATAATTTTTTTATTGAAATTTTGAAAAATGTTTATAATCTATCTTTAAGTGAAATAATTGTATAGTTTTTTTTACTAATATTTAAGCTAAAAATTATATATAAATGGAGCATAAAATGAAAAAAGTTAAATATTTATTGAGTATATTATTATGTATTTTAACACTTCCTGCTTTTGCTGAAAACTATTATACTGATATATATGAAGATGACACGCAAACAAAACCAAGCAATTATAAAGATAGTTCCACAAATTATAAACCTCAACAAACTACTGAAAGTTTTCCAAGATTTGAAGGGCATTTATTAAGTGAACTATATTTTGATGCTTATACTAATAATGGTGAAAAAATTCAAGCTGGGGAAAGTAAAACGAATACTTATTTATATTTGGAATCATTAATGAGATTAAGAATAACTAAAGGTTTTTTTGCTGAAACTAAATGGTATTTAGAACCGGTTAATGATAGACTCTATACTGGTGATTTATATGCTGCTAATCCTGGTTATATTGTTGGCAATGCTTTAAATAGTGATTTTTATGGAAGGGAAAATCATGTTAAAAGAAGATTTCAATCATGGAGCTATGGTTTAGGGGTAGAAACATTAAATGTTGGCTATAGAAATTCAAATTTTGCTGCTGCTATTGGTAAAATAAATCCAACATTTGGTAGTGCTTTTGATAAATCTAGATTTAGTGGAATTTACGGAATAACTTTACCTGAAGAATATGAATTAACTGAAAAAATTGGTGGTTATGTATCTGCAATATTACCATTTGGTAATATAACATTTAATGCTTTTTTTGATGACACATCGGAATTAAGCAATACAATGTTCAGACACAGAGGCAGGGACAAATCAATAGGAGGTGCTGGAAACACTGAAAAATTAAACAATTTTTCTATTACTTTTGATGGAAAATTTGATAATTTATCTATTAATGCTGGTTTTAGGTATTTGGACGTTGATTTAAAACAAGAAGATGCAGAAAAAGGTTTTGTATTTGGTGCTGAATACTTGTTTGAATTTCCTTATAATATTAATTTTTTACCATTTGTTGAAGTCGCATACTTTGATAATTTTGATGGTATGGCTTCAAGGGATGTTACATATCTCACTACATTTTTACCAATTATTATTGAAAATTGGCATTTTATTGCTTCAAATACTAGTAAGTTTGATGATGAAAAGGGATATCATTCTTATACAAGTCATTTAACTCAGTTGTCAATTGGCTATAAGTTTGATTTTGGACTTATGATTGATGTTGCTAGAATTTGGGAGCGAAGTGTCAAGAAAGCTGATGGATTTGCTGGCTTGGGCAGAAGAGATAAGTGGGTAAGACATGCAGATTCCTGGGCATTTATGGTTTCTTATTTGTTTGAATTTTAATATTTTTTGGAGAACGAAATGAAAAAGAAATTTATTACTTATTTATTGGTTTTGTTTGTATTATTTAATGCTGTTGGCTGTGGATACTTGTTGCATCCCGAAAGAAGAGGCCAAGAAGTTACCGAAGATAGCAAACTTGATGTTGGAGTTGTTGTACTTGATTCTGTTGGATTGTTATTTTTTTTAATTCCTGGAATTGTCTCATTTGCTGTTGATTATAACTATGGCACTTTATATTTGCCTGCTAATATGAAAAAAGCAGAAGCTGCAAAAACAATTTATTTAGGAAAAAATAATACTACAGATGATGAAATTGTTAAAGCTTTAGAAAAAGAATTAAAGATTTCTATTAATAAGAATGAAATTGTTCAAGTAAATAATGCTTTATTTTAATTAATAAATTTTATACAATACTTTACAAGCCTCTAGTTTAGCTAGAGGCTTTTTATCTATATAAATTTATTATTTTATGTTTTTTTCTACATCTGATTTATTAATAATATTAATTAGTTTATATATATTTTTATATTTAATTAATACTATACTTTTAAAAAATTTTTTTTAAACTAAAATTAAATAAAAAAAGTGTTACAATGAATATTTTAAATATACCATCTTGTTTTAATTTTTTAAAAAGTTTGCATGATTTTATTCTTGATAAAGCAAGTGATAAGCTGTCTTTGGCTAATATTACTATATTATTGCCAAGCAGACGTAGCTGCAATGAATTAAAAAGAATATTTTTAGAAAATTCTGATAATGAAGCAATAATTTTACCAAATATTAGAGCTATTGGTGATATTGATTATGATGATATAATATTAAAACAGATATCAATTGATGATATAAAAAATAATGCAGATTTCTATAGCAACACTTCAAGAATTAAGTATAAAATTTTACTTATAAAAGAATTATTAAAATGGACAAAATCAACAAATAAAGATTTATTTAAAAATATTACAATAGAACAAGCTAGTAATTTGGCTTTAGAACTTGAAAAATTTTTAAATGAAGTTAATAGAAATGGATTAAGTTTAAATGATTTAGAAAAAATAGTTGATGATGAATATTCTCAACATTGGCAAGATATATTAAATTTTTTAGAAATTTTTGGCAAAAAATGGGACGAATTTATTAAAAAAAACAATATTATTTCAATTGTTGATTTTAAAACAAAAATGATTGAACTTAATGCTGAGTTTTTTAAGACAAATAAACCTGATAACCCAATAATTATTGCTGGTGTTTCTGGAAGCATAAAAAGTACTTGTGATTTTATAAAAAGTATTGTTCAATATGATAATTGCTACTTTATTTTTAAAGGACTTGATAAGAGTTTAACGAACAATGAATGGGAAAAAATAACAGTTTTCCATCCTCAATATTCATTTAAGCATTTGTTAGAAAAATGTATTTGTATTGATAGAATTGAAGTTAAGGATTTAAAATTTGATAAAAATATTATTGTAAATAAATCTATTGAAAAAATATTAA
>CALXXG010000037.1 GCA_944392625.1 uncultured Rickettsiales bacterium | reverse complement strand
ACTGAATTTTTATATGTCAAGCATTTTATTAATTTTTATTTATCATTTTTAATGATTGAAAAATATATTATTATAAAAAAGTCAAGTAAAAAATTGTATATATCATAAAAATATTTTGTTGATTAAGTCTATATAATATGCTATAATATATATAGGCAATAAATACCAGGAGTCTTTATGACTATTACAACTACCAATGCCAAAAAAACTAATGTTCATAAGTTTACATGTAGTAGTTCTAATTCTAAAAGTAATAAAAAAGCTTTAAAACAAACTAGAAATAAACTTAAATTTAATATTGATTTCAATGTTAACAACAGTTCTTTTTATGAATATAAAACTTCTAATTTAGATAAAAGAAAAATTAAAGATGGTTTAAATTCACGTTTTGATACTTACGAATTAAACAATTTTTTAAAATTTAGCAATCTTATTCTTTCTTATATTCAAAAAGAAACAGAATATAACGATTTGCGACTAAGATTAAGTAATACTAATTGTGTTCACATAAAAGCTGAAGAATTGCAAAAACTTGTACAGTACAATAAAGAAAATGAAAGAAAATTAATTAATCTCGATAAAGAGTTAAATAATATAACAAATAAAACTATAAATACCATGGGCTTGCATATAAATGATAATGAAAATGCTGTAGATATTGTAAAAACAGTTTTAAATGGTGTGAGATCTTTTACTAATGAATTGTTCTATATATTTGGAAACAGAAAAGATGCTATAAATTTAATTAAGAATATTAATAAAGCAAATTACATTTCTTCAATCAACTACAATATAAATAAAGATGAAGTTGAATTTATAGATTCAATAAAAGTTATAGAATTTTTAAGAAACCTTATTATACATACTGAAAAAAATGATTATAAAATGTCTCCACATGATAATGACAATATAAACAAACTACAATCGCTTTTTAAAGTTAGTAATTTTAAAGAAAACTATTATGATGTGTTAACAGATACTAAAATGAATGGCGAAAAAAGAAAAGAGGCTTTCATAAATATTGCAACAATGTTTAACAATATAATTAATTTAGTAGAATATAGATTTAGTAGAAAAATCAATTCAAAACCAGTATTAAATAGAAATGAATTTCATTTTGGTAATAAAAAATATAGAAAAATAATATCACAAAATAAAGATGAAAAAAATGAAAAATTAAATGCTTATTTTTTATCTAGACATTTATTATTAAAACCTAATCAAATTAGAATAAAAGAAGGCTTAGCAAATGGTTTTACAACTCCTTCAAATAGTGGTATAACCTTACAATAAACAAAAACCGACTAATAAATACTATTCTTATAGAATAAAATAATCCACCAGTTAAACAGGTGGATTATTTTATATATACTAATTATTTAATTAAAATTGAGTAGTATATTTTACACCAAACTTGTATTCAGTTGGATCTTTGTAATGATCTTCAGTGTCTGGTATTTGTGTTTTATTTTTAAGATCGCTGAAAGTCATATCAAAATATACACCGATGTAATTATCTTCAGTTAAAGCATAGTTTGCATCAATATTAAATCCATATTCATCATATGAATCAAATTTGAATTCGCTATATTCACCAACTGGTCTTAAATTTTTAGATTTTAGATCATCATGCATTGTGTAAAATAAATCTAAACCAACTGTTACTCTATCAAAGATAAATTCGTTTTCTAATTTAACAAAGAAATCAAATCCTCTTTCTAATTTAGCAGTTGAGTTTTCTAATTTATCTTCATAATCGTTGATATATTTTCCACCGATTGAGAAGCCTAAATTATACATATCAAGATCTAAACCGTATCTTAAAGCTAAGTCAACATAAACTTGTTGAACATTATATATAGCTGGAGCTTCTTCTTGACCAACATTTAAAATAATATCAAACTTATGTGCATCTATATCAACAACTCTTCCAGTTACACCAATATAGTAGTCACTGAATATTGCAGATTTATCTTCTTTTTGAATTTTTCTAGCAAAATCAAAATTTAAACCATAATTTAAAGATAATCTGTCCATAATACCAAATTGACCTTCAGCACCAATATTCCAAGATTCTCTTAATTTTTTTTCCAATTTACTTCCATTATCAATATTTCTTGGAGCTTTATCAAATTCTGATGTTGTGTAACCAACATTGATAGTTGATAAAATCTTTCCTGCTTCTGGCATAAAAATTGGACTTGTAACAGGTGCAGCGTTAGCTGTTCCATACAAAGCTCCTAAAATTAGAGCAGTAGATAAAACTTTCTTCATAGTTTTCCTTATTATTTTTAATAATATATAACGTTTTTAATTATAAAAACACTTACACTATAAGTTGTATTTTTTTTAAAGTCAAGAAAAAATATAATATTAATATTTTATTGTAATTATTATCATAAAGCTTTATAATACCGTATCAAATACTACAACCATATGTATATTATATAAAAAATAGTTTTGATCTCAATGCTTTAAAAGGATTAGATTATTTAAAATTTACTTATATTTTATAGTTCACTTGAATAGATTATGATTTCGTTTTTTTTAGCGTATCCAGTATTTTTTCGTATTTCTTCGTCTAAAAGATCGCTGTCAAGATTATTATCTTGCAACTTGCTTATTTTATTTTGCATACTAGAAATTTCTTTTTCAATTTTTTTAGAGTTTATGTGTTTTTGATTTACTATATTTTGCTTATTAATATAGTTTTTAAATCCATAATTTCCATGGTATAAATGATAAGTAACGTATAATAAGGCAAGAATAATTAATAAAATATTTATTATAGTCCTGAAAGGAAATTCTGCTTTATTAATTTCATCATCAATATTATAGCTATTCATTTTTATACCTAATTATTATCTTTAATCTCCCACAACTATACAATCAATTTTACTTTTATTTGTAGTTTCTATATATTTTTTGCAAAAATCTTTTGCTTTATCTTCTGACTGAAATGTTCCAACTTGCAATCTATATATTATAGAACCATTAATATTGACGTTTTCTATGTAATAATTTTTGTCATTAAATAAGTTTTTATATTTATTCTCTAACTCTTCCCAATATTGTATTAAAGCGTCTTTACTTTTTAAAGCCAATAATTGTACCTTTACTCCGGGTTTTATATCTTTTTTATTTTTTAGATTTTCAACGAGGGCAATGTTACCAAGCTGTTTTAAATCTTCTACATTTGTTGTTGATTCTTTTGCTGTATCATTGTTTATTGTTATATTTGTTTTTAAATTTTGTTCTTTAGCATCAGATATATAATCTTCACTTGATGTTGTTTTGAGAATTATACCATCATCCTGGCTTATTTCATTTATTTTTTGGGCAAGCTGATCTTGGCCTATTGACATGTCAAGCTCTTCTTGCTGTGTTACCTCTATATTTTGAGGCGTTTTATTTATAATTGGGTTTTCATTTATTTCTTCACTATTATCTATAATATCATATATGCTTACATCAAGATTGTTAACGACTAAACCGCCTTCATTTTCTGGAAGTTTTTTTATTTCTTTAACTTCGCTTTTTATTAGAGCAACATTTTCTATTGTTACATTTTCATCATCACCAGAAAATGCAATAATCAATAATATTAATATAAAAATAAATATTGCTAAAAATATTAAAAAAAACTTTAATATTTTTTTTAAATCATATTTTTCCTTAATAGTTTGTAGTTTAAAGCCAAAATCTTCCATTAGTTGCAATCAAAAAACAATACTGATAATAAATATAATATTCAAAATATTAATATTCAATAAATTTTTACTCATATAAAAATTACTTTGCTTATTTCGTTTGATTTAAAAATGTTGTGACTTTTTTCTTGAAATAACTAAAAAATAAAATAAGATATTATTGTTAATTAAGAAAAAAAGATTATATGAAGAATAGAATGTTTTTTAAGGATGAAGAAAAGCCAAAATCAAGATATATAGTATTAATAATCTTGTTTATTATTGCAATATTTCTGATATCCGAAAGGACTTTTAATGGGATATTTTCTGATAAGGAAAATAATCTAATTGCTAACAATTTAAATATTAAAAATAAATCAAAAGAGGTAAAAAAAGTGACTAAAACCAACGTTAAAATAAAAAAAGATCTTGGCAATATGCCATCTTGGAATTTAACAGATCTATATTCTTCTGCAAATGATGAAAATATTAATCTTGATTTAAAAAAACTCAAAGATATGGTTAATAATTTTCAAAAATATAAGGGTAAAGTTAAGAACATGAACGGCAAACAGCTTTATGATGCCATTATAGATTATGAAAATATTGAGGAGCTAATGGCAAAGCTAGGCAGTTATTCCTACTTAAAATATTCTGAAAATGTTGGGTTGGACGAAAATGTAAAACTATATCAGAGAATTAGTGAAGAATTAACAAACCTGTCATCTGATTTAGTATTCTTTACTCTTGAAATTAACAAAATACCAGAAAAAAGACTGCAAAATATGTATAAAGAGTCAAAATCGTTGGCTGTTTACAAGCAGGTTGTTGAAGACAGCAGAGCCTTTAAAGATCATCAATTGAACGAGGACTTGGAAAAATTATTGCTAGAAAAGAGTATTAGCGGACGAACTGCTTGGTCTAGACTTTTTGACGAAACAGTTGACAATATGGAATTTGAATATAACGGCAAAAAGTATAACCAATCACAAATGCTTGAGATGATGAGCGGCAAAGATGAAAAAGTTAGAAGAGAAACTTCTAAAATATTTGGAGAAACATTGGGTAAAAACGGCAAGCTTTTTGCTTTTATAACCAATACTTTAGCTAAAGATAAAGAAATCAATGATAGATGGAGAAAGTTTGAGACTCCAATTTCTTCAAGAAATTTAAGCAATTTAATTGAAGACGATGTTGTTGAATCCCTAAGGGAAACAGTTAAAAATAACTATAAAAATACAGCCCATAGATATTATAAATGGAAAGCAAAACAATTGGGCAAAGAAAAATTGCATTATTCTGATAGAAATGCACCATTGTCTTTTGATGACGATAAAGTTTATACCTATGATGAAGCAAAGGAAATTGTGTATGACGCCTATAATAATTTCTCTCCTGAAATGGCACAGATAGCACAGCAATTCTTTGATAACAATTGGATTGATGTTCCAACACGACAAGGTAAAATGGGCGGCGGCTATATGATGCCAACTACGCCTAAAGTGCACCCATACATTCTTTTAAATTATGTTGGAAAAACTAGAGATGTTATGACATTAGCCCATGAACTTGGACACGGCATACATCAAACTTTAGCTGACAAAAATGGATACTTAATGTCTCAAACACCTCTAACACTTGCAGAAACCGCATCTGTTTTTGGCGAACAATTAACGTTTAGAAAATTGTTGAATCAGGAAACTGATGTTCAAAAAAGAAAAGCTATTTTAGCTAACAAGATTGAAGATATGATAAACACTGTTGTTAGACAAATAGCGTTTTTAGAATTTGAAACAAGAGTTCACGAAGAAAGAAAAAATGGCGAAATTTCTCTTGATAGATTAAATGAAATATGGTTGGAAGTTCAAAAAGAAAGTTTAGGTGAAGACAACTTTATTTTTGATGAAGAATATAAATATTACTGGATGTATATTCCTCATTTTATCCACAGTCCTTTCTATGTTTATTCCTATGCATTTGGTGATTGTTTAGTAAATTCGTTATATGGGATTTATCAGCAGAATCCTGACGGTTTCCAAGAAAAATATATTACTCTTTTAAGTGCCGGCAGTACAAAGAGATATGACGAATTGCTAAAGCCATTTGGTTTAAACCCTAAGAATCCGAACTTCTGGCAGCAGGGACTCAATGTTCTAAGCGGATTAATTGACGAACTTGAGCAATTGCAATAAGTCCTATTAATAATTCAATTCTCCCAAAATATTAAAAGGGAGAATTTTTATAAATATCATAATAAAAATATATCAACATAAAAACTAATTTACAGATCCATTCAGTAAATTAGTTTTATACATCTAAAATATCGATTTACTTTGATTTAATTTTGTCTTAGCTGTAAAATAATCTATAGTAATCTGTACTCAAATAATAATTTTACAATTATAAAAAATAAGCATGAAGGCAAAGGGAAATATGTTTGCATAATTTCACCAACGAAGCACGAAGTGGGCGGGATGTCGGCTTGCCAAATCATTTTAACCTGTTGGTCTGCGAAGTGCCAACTGAAAGAAATTAAAAATTAAAAATGAAAAATTAAAAATTAAGTTTCAATAAAACTTTTATCTCCATTTGTAATAGAA
>CALXXG010000036.1 GCA_944392625.1 uncultured Rickettsiales bacterium | reverse complement strand
GCGGATTAAGGTTGGGCAGTGGATGGGTGACTGATAGAGAAATTGAAAAGTGAAGCACGACGTGGTAAAAGGATCGACTTGCGGAATCATTTTAGCCTGTCGTCCCACGAAGTGCCTAACGACCGAAGGGAGTAAGAAGCACGAAGCCGAAGTTGTACAAGCTTGCTTGCGACAACTAGCCTGTCGTCCCACGAAGTGCCGACTGAGAGAAATTGAAAATTGAAAATTAGCCTTCGGCAGAGAATCATATAGAAATTGAAAATTGAAAATTGAAAATTACACCTGCGGTGAACTATACAACAAACCAATTAACAAACTACTCCAAGACTTCCATCTCTTCTTGATGAAGAGAAATAATGTTCCACGAATGCCCTCGCCCCTTGAGAGAGAGGGATAAAGGGAAAGGGGTTAGGAAAGATTAATTAGAGAAGATTTATTATTGAAGATGTGATATGGAAAATATTGTAGGAAAAATAGAATAGGAAAGATAAGTTATTGAAGATATGTTATAACAAAAATTAGTTAGGTAAGACAGGTTATAGAGTACGGACTAGAGAAGAGTAGTTATGAAAGATAAGTATAAATAAATAACTAACTAAATAAATATAAATCTAAACCTATAATAAACTATACAATAGATAATTTTGTAAAAAGATATTTTTGTAAAAAGGCTTTAAATTTGTCATATATTCCTTGTTTTTTATACTTTTATTTTATATATAGTAAAAATATATTAATAATTAATGGATATAATAAATGCAAGGGTTAAACAGTGATAATTGCATACAATATTTTAGTATTAAAAATAAAAATAATAATAAAATATCAGCTTTTTCTCTTATAGAGTTATCCATAGTATTAATTATAATAGGACTATTAGTAGCGGGTATTACGGGAGGACAATCTCTTATAGAGAGTGCTAAAATAAGGGCATTTATTAATGAGTTAAACGGCTATAAACAGGCAGTTGCGGCTTTTTATGCTGAAAGAGATAGATACCCTGGAGATTTAAATAACGATGGATATGTTGGATCGTGTGATACTGGTGATGGCTGCGTTCGGGATAAATATACTGCTTCAAGTTTTAAAAGTCCATACAATATATCCAATATTAATGTCGCCATTGGAGGATTTATAGAACTTTATTTAAACGGAATGATTGATGTTGAGCCTAAAATTGAGGACAATAGAGTTGATAATCCTTATTCTAAAGTTTATAAGGATGTATATTATAGCTTTTATAGCTATGGCAATGTTGCTGGTGCTCCGTCTTCTGATTTTTTCTATAAAATTAAAGATGCTTCGCCATATTTAAATTTTTTTAATGATATGTCCGATTATAAACAGACAAAAATATTTAAAAGTGTTGATGAAAAAATAGATGATGGTAAATATAATGGTGGAAATGTTAGGAGTTATAGTATGGGAGGCTATAATACCTATGATGAAGCTATAGAAGGTGAATTAGGATTGAGGGATTTATATTATAATGTTGGTGTAAGATAATAAATATTGACTTAATAAAATATTATAATAGATTATTATCATAAATATAATATAAATTTTATGAACGAGGAAGAGTTAGCTAAATATTGGGATAACAAATGGCAAGAATATACTGAGTCAGATCCGAATCCGTTTGCAGTAAAATTAACTGATTTATATAGTGGTGAAGATAAGCCGTGCTTGTTAGAATTGGGCTGCGGTGATGGCAGGGATACTAAACATTTTTTGAAAAATAATTTTGCTGTTTCAACAATTGACATTGCACCGAAATGTGTTGAAAGGATAAAAAATATTTGTGGTGATGCAATAAATGCAAGTTGCCAAGACATAAAAAATTTAAAGTTTGATGACGGTAGTTTTGATATAGTTTATGCACATTTGACTCTGCATTATTTTAATGATGAGGATACGACAAAAATATTTAATAAAATACACAATCTATTGAAAAAGGATGGAGTATTTTTTGTGAAGTGCAAGTCTAATAAGGATAGATTATGCGGCGTTGGAGAAAAAATTGATGACTGCACTTTTTTCAAAGGACATATCAGACACTTTTTCTCGTTGGAATATTTAAATTCAAAGTTGAGTAATTTTGATATTTTGGAGCTAGATGAAGAAAATAATTCACAATATAATGGATATGACTCGTCTTTTGTGTATGCTATAGCAAAGAAATAGTCTGAAGTTTAATGGATTATGATTACCTTGCTTTTTATTGAATATTATGCAAATAATATTTTTAAAATAGTTTGACAAATAGCAATCTTAGTTGAAAAATACTAGTATTGAAATTTTGTTGTTTTGCTATGCCTTTTTATACGGATTTACATATACATTCTAAATATTCACGAGCTACAAGCAAGAATGGAAATCTTGATGAGCTTGCAATCTGGGCTAGAAAAAAGGGGTTAAATCTTATAGCTACAGGTGATTTTACGCATCCGGCATGGTTTGAAGAAATAAAGGAAAAACTTGTTCCATTGGGTGATGGGACTTTTAAATTGAAATATGGAAGTAGTGATGTTAAATTTTTGCTGAATGTTGAAATTTCAACTATCTATAAAAAGGGTGATAAAACTAGAAAAGTTCACCATGTTGTTTTTATGCCGGATATTGAGTCTGCGGAAAAATTCAGGAATAAGCTTTCAGCTATTGGAAATATTAATTCAGATGGACGTCCTATATTGGGTTTGGATTCAAGAAACCTGCTTGAAATTGTGCTTGAGTCAAGTGATAATGCTTTTTTAATCCCTGCACATATTTGGACTCCATGGTTTTCTGCATTGGGTTCTAAATCTGGCTTTAATTCAATAGAAGAATGCTATGATGATTTATCATCTTATATTTTTGCAGTTGAGACGGGGCTTTCATCTGATCCGGAAATGAATTGGCATGTTTCAAGTTTAGATAAATATAGGCTGGTTTCAAACTCTGATGCCCATTCTCCTGCTAATTTGGCACGCGAGGCCACGGTTTTTGAAAGAGAGCTTGATTATAGCGGCATTATGAACGCTTTGAAAAATGGCGACGGCTATCTTGGAACTATTGAGTTTTTTCCTGAAGAAGGCAAATATCATGAGGATGGACATAGAAAATGCAATGTATGTCTGACGCCTGAAGAAACTGCTAAGGTTGGCGGTATTTGTCCTGTTTGTGGAAAACCGTTGACTATAGGTGTTTTAAATAGGGTTAATGAACTTTCGGATAGAAAAGGTTCTGTTGTGCCTCCGTCAAAGGCTGGCAAGGTTTTTAGTCTTGTGCCATTACCTGAAATACTTTCTGAGATTATGCAGGTTGGATCATCAAGTAAATCTGTAGTTGCCGCCTATGAGGATTTAATAAAAAAATTAGGTTCTGAACTTGATATTCTGCAAACTATACCAATTGAGGATATTTCAAAAGCCTATTCATCTTTATTGGGTGAAGGAATTTCGCGTTTGCGTCAAGGCAAGGTTATAAGACAGGCTGGATTTGACGGCGAATATGGTATTATTAGGCTTTTTGATGACAGCGAGCTTGAAAAGTCAAAATTGGGAAGTTTGTTATTTGATATAAAAACGCCCGAGAAAAAGCAAAAATTAAAAATTCATGTTGAAGAATTTGATTTAAAAAACATACTTGACAACGTTTCAAAACAAAATAATGAAAAGCAAAAGCCATTTGAACTTGATGAATACCAATTGAATGCTGTCAACAGTTCATCACACCAACTATTGATTGTTGCGGGTCCTGGTTCTGGAAAGACAACTGTATTGACAAAACGTATAGCAAACATGATATCAAAAAATATAATTTCGGCGGAAAATTGTCTTGCTATAACTTTTACTAGAAGGGCTGCTGACGAAATGCGCAGCAGGTTGAAATATAATATAAATATCCATACTTTCCATTCGCTGTGCTTCTCAATTCTTAAGGAAAATTATGAAGCTGCAGGGCTTAAACCTGACTTTCAAGTATCTGCGGACTCAAAAATTTTAAAAAAGATTGACGATGCCGATGAGGAAGACAATGAAGATTTAAAGGATGGAAAGCTGAATAATGATGATCTTCTCAGCTTTGACGATCTAATAATTTTAGCAGTAAAGCTTCTAAAGGAAAATGAAAATATTGCCAATTTCTACCGTGAAAAATTCAAGTATGTATCTGTAGATGAATATCAGGATATTGATGAAAAGCAATATGAACTTATACGTCTCCTGGTTCCGTCAAATGGCAGCATTTGCGTAATAGGCGATCCAAACCAGGCAATTTATGGATTTAGGGGCGGAGATTCTAGGTTTTTTAAAAATTTTGCAAATGATTACCCGAAAGCTAAAACAATTAGCTTAAAGAACAATTACCGTTCAACAGATACAATTGTAAATGCTTCAAACCAAATGATAAATTCCTATAACATCATATCAGCTTTTGACAAACCGCATGAAAAGATTACAATTCATGCTGCACCAACGGAAAAGGCTGAAGCGGAATTTATAGTAAAAACAATAGAAGGTTTAATTGGCGGCCATAATTTCTTTTCAATTGATACTGATAGAGCATTTAATGAAGAGAACAATTTTTCTTTTTCGGATTTTGCTATTTTATACAGATCATCGTCGCAACTAAAGCCAATAGTTGAAGCACTAAAACGTTCCGGCA
>CALXXG010000035.1 GCA_944392625.1 uncultured Rickettsiales bacterium | reverse complement strand
GGAGAAGTTGTAGTTGACGATAGCGATGATACAAATAGCAATAAGAAAAAAGTTGAATTTAAAATGGAAGCAGGGCTTGATAGATGGCACCGCTTTGATTTGGGCGTTCCTCCACAAAGCAAGGGAGATTGGGCTTTCCTTCTTCACATGATTTATAGCATGAGTGGCGATGGCAGAGTTGCCGCAGTAGCCCCACATGGCGTTTTATTTAGAGGAGCAAGCGAAGGACAAATCAGAAAATCTATAGTAGATAAAAACTTAATTGACGCCGTAATTGGGTTGCCTGAAAATCTTTTCTATGGGACAAGTATTCCTGCTGCAATTATTGTTTTCAGAAAACAAAAAGAAAATACTGATGTTTTGTTTATTGATGCGTCAAAAGAGTGTAAAAAAGTTAAGGCAAAAAATCAATTGAGAAAAGAAGATATTGATAAAATTGTAGAAACTTATAAGGAATACAGAAAAGGCAATTATGATAAGGCTGAAAAAGAAAAATATAGTCACATTGCAACTTTAGAAGAAATTAAAGAAAATGACTATAACTTGAACATTCCAAGATATGTTGACACTTTTGAAGAAGAACCAATTATTGATTTGGATCAAGTCAATCAAGAAATAGAAAATATAAAAGTCGAACTTTCAGAAGTTGACAAACAACTTGCCGAGTATTTAAAAATTTTAGGATTAGGCAGGGAAAATAATGACAAATAGCGAATATCTTTACAAAATAATAAAGGATTACGATAACAATAATTCTTTAACATATGATGAAAGATCCATTTATAATGAAGTTTCATCGATTGTAAATAATTGGTTTAATCTTAATTATAAAAACCTTTATAATTATAATTCAGCATATTCTTTTTATAACAATTATTCTACTGCAACATTAGAAATACAACAATCTGGTTCTAGAGCTAAAGGAACGGCTATTAAAGGAAGTTCAGACATAGATATGTTTTTATCTATTACTGATAGAGAGAATGAAGATACTTTAAAAGAATATTATAATGGACTATACAATTATTTAAAGACAAATGGGTATAATGTAAGAAAACAAAACGTTTCTATAGGCTTAAAATATAAAGGAATGGATATAGATTTAGTTCCAGCAAAAAAATGTAATTCACAGTCTTATCAAAGATTATATGAGAGGTTTAACGATCATTATTTATGGTCTAATAAAAAACAGACACGTACATTAACAAATATACAAAAACACATTGATTTAATAAAAAATTCCAATGTTATAGATGAAATAATGTTAACAAAAATTTGGAGAAATAGATTTAATTTAGATTTTCCTTCAATTTATATTGAATTAATGATAATAGATGCGCAAAAGAATTTTAATGAATATGATATTGAAAAAAGGTTTAATCATGTGTTGTATTATATAAGAGATAATATTATGGATAAAAAGATTACTGATCCTAGTAATGGTCAAAATATAATTTCCGATACTTTATCATATTCAGAAAAGTTAGCAATAAAAAATCAAGCAAATGAAGCAATTATGGCCAAATATTGGTCGGAAGTTGTTAAATAAGAAAGGTGGCAATTATGAAAAAAAATAAAATTGACGTAAAACGTTTATTTAATGATCTTCAAGATGAAATGATTTCAAGGTTAAAAACGCACTCAAATAACACTAAACATCCTGTTTCTAGAGGAGATACAACAGAATTAAATTGGATTGAATGGTTAAGAAAATATTTACCCAAAAGATATACCGTAGATAAAGGGTTTGTTGTAGATAATAAAGGCAATTTAAGTCAACAAATAGATGTAATAATTTATGACACTCTATACTGTCCCTTTATATTTAATCAAGATGAAATAAAATATATTCCAGCAGAAAGTGTTTTTGCAGTTTTTGAGGTAAAACAAAATTTAAATGGCAAACATTTAAAATATGCATGCGAAAAAGCTAAAAGTGTTAGAACTTTAGAGCGTACCACAAAAAATATAGAAGGTACAGAAAGACTATTGATTGCAAAAACGCCTAAAAGAATAATATGTGGATTATTAACAACAAAGAGTGATTGGGAACAAAATGAAGATGAAAATTTAATAAAAAATTTAAAAACTGATATTGATAGTAGATTAGATTATGTATGTTCATTAAAATCTCATTCTTATAGTCTGTCTTATTTAAAAGATAAAATAAGTTATGTCCAAAGTGCTGAAAATGAAAGTTTAATATATTTATTTATTAAATTGTTTGTTGCATTGCAATCTATGGGTAACCCTCCAGCAATGGATATCATAGCTTATGCAAAAGCTATCAATTCTATTTAAAGGAGTGTTGCATGAAACAAGAGATTAAAGAAAAAATAATCCAAATAGGTCATGGGATTATCTTAGAGGGTTACAAAAAAACTGACGATGGAATTTGTCCTATAGATTGGGGGAAACATTATTTTAAAGATTTATATGATTTTTATGGTGGATTGGGGATTCCACGTGAAAAATTGGGTAAAACAGGAGTTCTATATCTTCATTATGGAGATATGCATACATCAGAAAAAATGTATATAGATTTAGATAAAGATATTGATAAATTACCAAGATATGACAAAAATGTTAGCAAAGATCAAATGTTGTTAAATGGAGATATCGTGTTTGTAGATGCTTCGGAAGATTATGAAGGCACTTGTAAAACATTTGTAATCTACAATAAAAACGATTTGCCATTAGTAGCAGGATTGCATACTTTTTTTGGTAGAAATAAAACTAATTTATTAAATATTGATTTTCAAAAATATTTAACAAAAATACCAGAAATAAAAAAACAAATATTTAAGTATGTTCAAGGTTATAAGGTGTATGGAATTAGTAGAGAAAATATATCAAAAATATATGTTAATTTGCCAAATAATGACGAACAAGAAAATATTGCTAAGATTTTAGATTGTGCGACTAAGCAAGTTGAATTGCAAAAGCAACTTGTTGTTAAATTAAAAGTTCAAAAGAAAGCTTTTATGCAAAAACTCCTAACTCCGCAATCCGATTGGCAAAAATTAAAACTTAAAAAGGTAATTATTTTTTATAATGGTTATGCTTTTAAGAGTGATACCTACATAAATGATGGGGAATATAATGTAATTACAATATCGAATGTAAAGGATGGGCAGTTCTTATTAAATAAAGATAGTCCAACAATTGATACATTGCCAATTGATATACGAGATTCCCAAATATTGAAAAAAGATGATATTTTAATCTCAA
>CALXXG010000034.1 GCA_944392625.1 uncultured Rickettsiales bacterium | reverse complement strand
AGTAATTTAAGCAAATTAAACAGAGACACACAAAGATTTCCAAAGAGTAAAAAAGCTCTTGAAGATAGTATTTGGTTGTTGGCTAATAGGGAGTTTGTGGTAGGTATCATTTTTTGACAGTCTCATATTTTAAATTTATCTATTTATTATTTTCCACAAACCATTTTGCAAAGTCATCTTTTGCAGTTCCCCAAAATTTTGATTCATATTCATAATCTATTTCTCTTAATTCACTTAATGTTTTTGTTTCGCCATCTGGAATATAAAATTTATCGTGCCATCTGCCTATTCTACCCCTAGCTTCATAAGCTATTGTTCCTGTTCCACCACCTGTAAAAACTATTGGGTCTTTTCCAGGTTCACAATACCCAAAACAATGTTCAATTCTTGCTTTTCTGTTAGCTTCATCTTTTATCATATTTAAAAATTTTTCAACACCTATTTGTTTATCAAAGTATGCATTATACGGACCAGGCAATCCACCCAACGCATCCATATACATTCCAGAATCTGATTTTAAACAAGCACAACCAAGTCTTTCACAGGCATATTTTACACTAAATTTTACAACTTCAACACAGGTTTTTGCCTGTATTTCAATAATTTCAAATTCTGGATTTACTATTTCAAGATTAAAACCATATTTTTCTTTAAAAACTTTATTTGCTCATTCAACTTTATGCGGATTAGTTGTCAAATATATTAATTTTTTCATTTTAAAAAAATTATTTTTATGATAATAAGAATAAATTTATTTTATAAAAAATCAATAATTTTATAATATTAAACTATTTATTATAATGTCAAACCATATCATTTAATGATAAAACTATATTTAAAAAATCATTCATATTTTTACATTTTAAATATATTTCTTTTACCTGTTCTCTTTTATTATCAATTTCATCATAATTTGTTTTACTTTCGCTTTCAAATAAATCAAACTCATTATGCAAAATAGTAAATGCTGTTAGTTCTGAAATAGACCATACTTTTAAATCCTTTAAAACTTCATTGATTTTTCTAATTTTTTTAAAAATATGTGATAAAATGGTTTCATAAAGCAAATAATATACATGCGAATTTTCACCGCTCCATTCATTTGAATAGGCATTTGTACATATATTATTTCCGACCCAATCTGATGTGCCAGCAACAAAATGCGATAATAAAACGTTGTATTGTTCAACATTTTCACTTAAAACTTTTTCTATTTTATCAAAAAAATATGCATCATTTTTTAACCAATAATCATTAAAAAATTTTAAAGAATTTTTTAATTTATCTTCATTTTCTTTATAGGTTTTTGATAAAATATTGTCTAGTTTATTATTCCATTCGTCAGATTTATTTTCATGAATTTCTTTTGCTAATTCTTCTGAAATATGATATTGTTTTGCCCTTGCTGAAATTCCATATGGATCATCCATTTGAAAGATCTCAACAATTTTTGCTTTTTCGTCATTTTGTGAAATGTAAAAATTAAAATGCATAACTACCTCAAGAATACAATGTTTTTAAAAAATGCCGAGATTACATTTATTACTATAGTGAAGATTAAGAAAATCACTAAAATTATACTTCTTGTCGGGTTTTAACTCTGTATAATTTAATTTATTGTCTATAAAATAAACTTTTGCATTTGAATCAGATTTTATAATATAAAATTCATTATCGCTATGTATTTCTAAAGCTGTTTTATTTTCTAATGCAAAAATTGATGCTATATCTCCATTTTCAATAGATTTTTCAACAAATGGCTTTCTATTTCTTTCTACGTCAAAATGTGGGCATACACAGCCTTTTATAAACCCCAAGGAATTCATTATGCTTAAATTTTCAGAATCGCTACTTATTATATCCGAATCTGTTATAGCCATTTCAAAAAAACAGTTCATACCGGCACTTAAACCACTTAATATAATGCCTTTTGTCCAAGCCTCTTTTAGCAATTTATCAACACCCTTTTCCTTCCATTTTTCTATCATTCTTTTTGTATTTCCACCGCCAATGTAAATTACATCAGAAGACAAAATCTTATTTTTTATGGTTAAATAATTATCATTTTCTGCAATTAATAATAAACTATTAACTTTAAATCCTAATTGTTCACCAAAGTATTTTTTTACAACTTCACAATAACCATTGCTATCACCAGAAGCGGTAGGGATAAATAAAAATTTAGGAGCATCTTTTTTAGTTAATTTTTTTATCCTTAGATCTATTTCTTTTGTTTCTATACCAGTTCCAGGTCTGCCAATTTCTCCGCCGCCAATGCATATCATTATTTTTTTATCTTTTTCCACAGTTTTTACAATCTTTATTAATATTAAAATATTGAAATTCAAATTCGCTTTTATAGGTATGAATTCCAATTCTTTTATTTAGTGTTTGTATATCTCCAAAAATACCTAAAAATTTTAAAATATCAAGACTTGCCGAAGCTGCGGAAATCATATTTACTGGTCCTATAGAGAATTCTTAATCTATAATATCCAATTTAAAATTATATTTATTATTTTCTAATTTTAAGAAAGTATTACAATATTGGAAAAGTATTTAATAATATTATTGAATTAATTTGCTTTTTAAATTTATTGAAATTATAATATTTAAGTGTTTACAAATATTTATTAAAATGATACTAACTGTTGATATTGGAAATTCCAACATAGTTTTAGCAATTTTTGATAACGATACCATAGTAAAAAAATGGAGAGTGATAACCTCAAAAACAAAATCAAAAGATGAATATGCCATAGTTATTAAACAACTAATGAAGGCTGATGAAATTTTGCCTGAAAAAATAGAGGGTGTAGTTTTGTCATCCGTTGTTCCGGAGATTACTCCTATATTTGCAGAAGCTTTAGGCTTTGTAAAAGCTAAAATTTTGATAATAGGAGATAAGAATACTAAAACGAATCTTAAAATAAAAAAAGAAATAGAAAGCGAAGTTGGGGCTGATATTCTTATGAATATAGTTGGCGGCAAAAAAAGATTTAAAGAAAATTTTATTATAATAGATATGGGAACAGCTACAACATTTGATATAGCTTTAAAAAATGGAGAATATATAGGCAGTATAATTGCGCCCGGTGTGCAATTGCAGGCTAAAGCGCTTCATAAATCTTGTTCTCAATTGCCATTGGTGGAAATAAGAAAACCAAATAATTTTATGCCGACAAATACTCTAGATTCTTTGCAGGCGGGCTTATATTATGGAACTATTGGCACAATTAAGGAAATAATTTCACATATAAAAGATACCTATAAAGATACAGAATTTAAAATATATTTAACAGGTGGTCTTTCGCCAAAATTTATACAGGATTTAGACTTTATAGATGGAGTTTGTCCGGATTTGACATCTGAAGGTCTTAATGAAGTATGGAATATAAATAATAAATAAATATATGAAATCAGAGGATGAATTTATAGAAAAGTTTAATAAATCAAACTCTGATTTTATTTTGTATAAAGAAAACAATAAACTATTTTTAAAATCAATAAAACATGGTGAATGGCTTCCATTTTGTATAGATTTTTCTTCTAATAGGTTGATAGTTAGAAAGAATCAAACGGGTCTAAAATCTGAACTTGCAAGGGCTATAGGAATAAAAAATGATTTTAAACCATATGTTCTTGATACTACAGCTGGACTTGGACGAGATTCTTTTTTAATAGCATCACTTGGGTGCAGAGTAAAAATGATAGAAAGAAATCCTCTGATTTTTATGCTATTAAATAATGCTATAGAAAATGCAAAATTAAATTCTGAATTATCAAATATAATTCAAAAAATGGAACTTATAAATGATAATTCAATAGATTTTTTGAAAAATACTAAAGAAAATTTTGATGTAATATATATAGATCCAATGTTTCCAAAAAGCAGTAAAACTAGATTAGTAAAAAAAGATATGCAGATTTTTAGAGAAATAGCTGGTGATGATATGGATAGTAAAGAACTGCTTAATGCGGCTCTTAAAACAAATACAAAAAGAATAGTTGTTAAAAGAATGCTGTATTCTGAATATCTTGACAATAAAAAGCCAAACTTTGAAATAAAGGGAACTGCTATTAGATTTGATGTGTATATGAATTAAAAATTATATACAGATGTAATAATTAAATTTATTCTAAATTTGCTATAATATTTGTAGCTAAATCATTTGCAACATTTGCAAAACTATCACATAAATTTATTGCATTTTCTTTTAGATCTTCTAATTTTTTCTCATCTTTAATTAATGAATAAATGTTATTATAAATATTTTCTGCAAGTATATTATCTTTTCCGTTGCATATTATACATGCATTGTTTTTTAAAAATTCTGAAAATAAAGATTTATTGCTTGATATATATGGACCAGTTAATATAGCACAGTTGTGTTTTGCTGCTTCAACCGGGTTATGTCCACCTATTCCTTCAACAAGTGAACCGCACATTAAAACTATGTTTGTTGATTCATATAATGTTCCCATTTGGCCTAGTTCATCATATAAATAAATATTTGTATTTAAATCAATAACTTCGTTTAAACTTTTTCTTTTTACAACTAAGTCTTTTGAAATTAAAAAATTATAAAATTTTTCACTTTTATTTGGGTGTCTTAGAGCAATTATAAAAATTATATCAGAGAAATTATTTTTTAATCTATTATAAATATTAGCTATAATCTCTTTTTCCTGTTCGTGAGCTGAGGCACATAATATAACTCTTCTACCACTAATTGACTCTTTTATATTTTTTAGATATTCTTCGTCAACTTTTAATTTTGGTATATCAAATTTTAAATTGCCTAAATAGATTGTATTTTGAATGCCTAAATTAATTAATCTATATTGATCATCTTGACTCTGTGGATAACAAATATCTATTGAATCAAAAACTCTTTCTTTAAAGCCTTTAAATTTTTTCCATCTATTGAAAGATCTTTTAGATATTTTTGCATTAACTATCATAACTTTATTAGCTGTTTTATGCGTCATAGTTATCATGTTGGGCCATATCTCAGATTCTACTGTTATTAAAGCATCTGGCTTCCAATGGTTTAGAAATCTTTTTATTACAAAATATTTGTCTATTGGAGTATATTGATGTATAATATTATTTTTATTTTCAATTTTTTTACTGATAGTTGATGCACTTGTTGTAGTACCTGCTGTTATTAATATGGTAATTTTTTCATTGTATTTAGCTATTATTTTGTCTATTAGTGGCATGGCTGAATTACTTTCACCAACACTTGCGCACTGAAACCATATAACTTTGCCTTCTGGTCTATGTACTGAACTGTATCCAAATCTTTCTTTAAATCTATTTTTATCTTCCTTTCCATTTATTAGTCTAATCAACATAAAAATGTCAATTAATGGTGAAAAAATAATTGTTAATAGTTGATATATTTTTAAAGACATTATAAATTCTCCTCTAATTTCTTATAAATAATTTTAACAACTCTATCCAACTCATTAAGCGGTTGATATGCATATTTTGTTAATTCTGTTGTATTTTTGTTAAATTCTTTTATATATTTTTGTTTTAGCATATCTTCACAGAATCTTATATGTTTTTTTCCAAGGGATTCCTTTGGCATGTATACATAAGTTGGTTTACCTGTTGAGCATGCCTCTGAAATCATTGACATGGAATCTCCTGTGACAATTAAAAAATCAGATAAACCCAAAAATGCATAATATGGATTTCCTAAATTGGTTTTTAATAGATTGTCAGAATCTGTTTCAAGCCTCCAATCATACAAATAATAATCACAATCTAGTTTTTGTCTTATTTGATTTAAACATTCGTTACTTGTTCTGCGACTGGTTGTAATCAATAGTGTTCCACCCAATCTATTTACAATACCAGATAAATTTCCAACCATTTCTCCAAATTCTTTTGGATTAAATTTATAGTTTTTTGTATCTCCACCAATAATAAGAGACACTAATGGCTTATTATAATTTTTAAAAAAATCTTTCCATTTTTCGGTTTCTTGTTTGATTCTAATTGAATTAATTCTATTTACGCTTCCATTTGTTTCAATAATATTTCCTTTGTTAATCAATTTTTGTGAAACATTGTCATGTTTTGGTAAAAGAATTAAATCAAATTTATCAAACGGCAGATCTGGATTCATTATATTTATAATGAAAGTTCTGTTATTGTTTCTTTTTTTGATATTTAAAGCAACACTAGATAATCTTCTTCCAGCTAATACTACAACATCTGGCAAATCAGTATCTATATTGTCACTTTCATTTTTATCTACACCTAATAAACTGTTTCTTCTGATAAAATTAGGTAATTCTATAAGTGAATTATAAACAATTTTTTTAATTATATAGTATCTAGATAATTTTTCCGCTATAGCAATTGATTGATTATTGCTTCCAATTCTATCATCAGTTAATGCCCAAACGATCATATTACAGAAATTATTTATCTAATTTAAGAATATAAATAAAACATTAAAAATCAAGAAAAAGTATTGTATTTAATTTAAAGCTTGAATATTAAAATATATATTATTAAATATAATTAAATCAACCATTAATATAAGCAAAATTATGTTGAATAGTATTAAAAAAATATTTATATTAAACTTTATATGTTTATGTATACTTGGTATTGTTGGCAGTTTAGCTTTTGCATCTGAACAAGATAATAAAAAAGAGACTAATGATACAGAAATTAATGATAAAATTGATCATATTAATAATGATCACATAATGCTTATATTAGGTAGTAATACAGAAGTAAAACCTCTTGAAGAAATTACAGTATTGGACATAATTCAAAATGAACAAACATCACCAGAACTCAGAGAAAGAATAGTACAATTATTAAATCAATCTCAATATGAAATAGATAAATATAGAACAACAATTAGTGCTCATTATAAACAGGTTGAAAATAAGTTATTTGAATTTAGAAAAGAATTAAATAAGTTATACGATTTTAGAGATAACATGGAGATTAATTTAAATCTTGCTAAATGGATGATAATTTCTTTATCGGTTGGTATTGTTTGTTTAACCACAATAGTTATAGTAATGTGGAAAAGTGTTGTTAATGTCAATAGAAATGATGTTGAAGTTATATATTCAAATGAACAATTAAAGAAAAAATTGAGAGCTCAAGAAAAAAGAATTGAATTACTAGAAATTGCATATAAAAGGGATGGAAAAGACGACGATTAAAAACAAATATAATACAATAAGTATTGAAAAAAAATACGAAGATTTAAGACTTGATAAATTCTTATTTAGTATTTTTAGAAATGTAAATAATGTTCTAATTCAAAAGGCAATTAGAAATAAAGATATTCTAATAAATGATAAACCTGCAAAAAGCAATCAAATATTGCATAACAATGACGAACTAAAACTAAGTAATTTTATACTGAAAATATTTAATTCACCGCCAAAAATTATAAAAACTAAAAAAGAATTAACATTTACTGACAAAGAAATTGAAAAAGTTAAAAATTATATAATATACAAAGATGACAATATACTGGCCATAAATAAGCCATCAGGCTTTGCTGTTCAAAGCGGAACAAAAATAGAAAAAAGTCTAAATGATTTTTTACCCTATTTAAAATTTGGAAAAGAAGAAAATCCGAAATTGGTTCACAGAATAGACAAAGACACAAGCGGCGTTTTAATATTGGCTAGAGATAGAAAAACAGCGGAAATTTTGTCAGAATATTTTAAAGATAAAGATGATAAGCTTGATAAAACCTATTTAGCCATTGTAGTTGGAAAATTTACAAAAAATAAGGGCGAAATAAATTTCCCACTCCTAAAGAAAGTTGAAAATGGTGTTGAAAAAGTTTATAGGGACGAAAAAGATGGAAAAGAAGCTATAACATTATATAAAGTTTTAGACTATTCTGAAAAGTATAATGTCAGCCTAGTTGAAGTAAAAATTTTAACGGGACGAACACATCAAATAAGAGTTCATATGAAAGAAATAGGCCATCCTATTTTAGGTGATGGCAAATATGGCGGCAAAAAAGCGTTTGTTGATGATTTAAACGAAAGATTACATCTTCATTCCTATAAGATTAATATTAAAAACCTGTATGGAAAAAATATAAACATAAAGGCCGACTTGCCGGATAATTTTAAAAAAACACTAAAACAAACAAAAATAAAATTATGAAAATAATCAATCAAGAAAGATTTTTAAACTACAATATAGTAGAATTTGATATAGTAAACTCAACCATGATTATTGCAAAAGATTTTCCTGAAAATACTGTAATAGTAGCAAAACAACAAGAACATGCACGTGGCAAAGGAGATAGAGTATGGAACGCTGAAAACAACGAAAATCTATACTTTTCTCTAAATATTAAAGCAAACAAAGAACATTTAGATTATAGCCAACTGTCATTTGTAGCAAGTTTAGCCATGAGGCAATCAATTCAAGAATATGACAAAAATAAAAACTCAATTGTTTCAAAATGGCCTAATGACATATTAATAAACAGCAAAAAATGCTGCGGCATATTATTAGAACTTGACCACTTAACAAAAATATTAGATATAGGCATAGGCGTAAACATAACTTTTTATCCCGAAAACACAATGTTTAAAGCAACTTCACTAAAAAAAGAAGAAATTATCACCAACAGATACAATTTACTAAAATCATTTTTAAACAATTTTTCCTTTTTATTAAAAGAGTGGGAAAGTCAAGGATTTTCTCCAATAAGAGAAAAATGGCTAAAAAATTGTTATAGATTACATCAGGAAATAGAGGTCAACAACAAAAAGGGTATTTTTGATGACATTGATAAAGATGGAACTTTAATCATGACCCTATTAAATGGAAAAAAATATTTTGTAAAATCTGGCGACGTTTTTTAGAAAATTTATATATTTAGTAATTTATAAACTATATAATTTTCTTGAATTTTTCTATAAACTAATTACTATTTTCATGTGGAACAATTTATTGTATATGGAAAACAATTTTGTATATTTAGCTTTGGGGACAAACTTGGGCGACAGGAACAAAAATCTTGAATTGGCTGTTGAAAAACTTAATTCAAATGGAATTATTTTTGTTGATAGTTCACCTATATATAAAACACCAGCTCTTTTGTTAAAGGGATCACCTGATGATTGGAACAAATATTTTTTAAATTGTGTGATTAAGGTGAATACAAAACTATCCCCAATAGAATTATTGATTGTCTGCAAAAAAATTGAGCTTGAAATGGGGAGGGATTTTTCTAAAAAATGGGCGCCTCGTCCTATTGATATAGACATACTTTTTTATAAAAATGAAAAAATAAATTTTTCAAAAGATTATTTGTTAAATTATATAGATAGTGATTTAACTAGCAAATACAATATACAAAATCTGATTGTTCCACATGAAGCATTTAACAAAAGATATTTTTTAAATGATGAATTATCATTTATCTGTCCAAATTCGTTAGGCAAAAATAGTTATTACGGCGGTGAACACCAGCCGATATTTATGGGAATTTTAAATATAACTCCAGATTCTTTTTCTGATGGAGGAAAATTCAATAATTTTGATTCTTTTAAACAAATGTTTGAGAGTTGGGAAAAAGAGTTTGTCAGCGTTATAGATATTGGTGCAGAATCAACAAATCCAAAGGCTAAGACGATAGAATATGAGGAAGAATTAAAAAGATTGAGTTTTGTATTTGAATATTTAAAAAATAGAAAATTCTCCTATTTCAAGCCTAAATTGAGTATAGATACCTATCACTATGAAACTGCTAAAAAAGCTGTAAAATATGGGTTTGATATAATAAATGATGTCAGCGGTTTAGCAGATGAAAAAATGTTGAATCTTTTAAAAGAAAATGAAAATGTCAAATATGTGTTAACCCATTCGCTTTCTATTCCGCCGTCTCAAAGCATTGTTATAAATAATATTGGGGACATTGAAGCATGGCTAAATGAAAAACTAAATCTTATTGAAAAAAATAATATTGATAAAAATAGAATAATTTTTGATCCGGGCATAGGGTTTGGAAAGACGCCAATACAAAATTTAAAAATTTTACAAAATATTGACAAATTTCAAAAGTATGGTTTAAAAATATTAATTGGACATTCAAGAAAAGGATTTTTAAAAATGTTTGACAATAATATAAAAACTAATGATGCAGAGACGCTTGCAATTTCTTTAAAAATTGCAAATAAAGTTGATATAATAAGGGTGCATACGCCGATTGAACATCAAAATGCACTGTTGGCAGAAAGAAGTTTAAATAATCAATATGTTTAGGCAAAATATGAAGAAAAATTTATTTTATTTATCAATAACAACATTCAGCTACTATATAGTGGTTGGCGTTGCATTATCTATATTTTCTATTATACTAAAAGAAAACAATGTTGGTGATTTTTTAATAGGGCTATCAGATTCCATAAGAAGATTAAGCGGTATTTGCTTTATGTTTTTTGTTCCATATCTAGTTAATAGGCTTGGATTATACAAAATGTCTTTAATAGCTATATTGCTATATACAACAACATTGCTTTTAATGCCGTTTTTTGTAAACTATTATTTGTGGATATTTTATATAGTTTTATTCGGGTGTGGCATGATGTCTTTTATGACATTTATAGATTCAGTTTTAAATGTTATGGTTCAGGACAAAAATAGATCTCAGATGAATGCAATATTGAATATTATAGTATTATGCGGCATTTCTCTTGCGCCGATAGTATTAAAGTTTACTGGTTCAAAAAGTTATTTTATATTTATATTGTGCGGTATTCTAAATATTATAAATCTAATATCCTATTCAAAACTTAAAACGGAATATAAAGATATAAATTTTATTAAAAAATTAAATTTAGTTAAATTTATAAAAGAATTGCCCTACGTATTTTTATCAAAAATATTTTTAGAATTTACAGGAACAACGCTTTTTATATTCACGATAATCTATGCTAATAGCAGAGGCTATTCATATGAAAATGCTGGTCTATTATTATCCCTCTATTGTCTGAGCGGATTATTGTTTAGCTATCCAACCGGCTATCTTTTTGATAAAACAAAAGATAAAGAAAAATTATTAATAAAAGGAACATTAATAACAGTTGGACTAATTTTTTTCATACCAACCTGTATTTTTACTCCATATCTTTTGTTTACTCTGTATTTTTTATTAGGCATTTCAACAGGATTTATTCATTTGGGATGTTTAGTTATAATTAATGAGAACTACAAAAAAGATGAATTGATTTCTGCAAATGCGACTCTAGAAGTTGTAGGCAGTACATCAATTATTTTTGCCGGCATAATAAGCGGATATTTTATGCAATATTTTAGCAGCATGACCGCCTCAATATCAATATTGGGGCTAATATATGCAACTGTTGTGTTTGCAAATAAGAAATTATCATATTAATTAAATTACGACTATTAATGTTAATTAGATTAAGAGATAGAGACATTATATATTATGAATACTTTTCTGGCGCTCTTCCACCAGATAATATTAATTTTATTTGCCAAAAGCAAAACCATAACTTTGATAAAGAAACATTAAAGTTTATAGAAGACAATTGGCAAAAAGAAATTATAAAAAACCATGGTGTGTATAATGGTAAATTATATGATATTCTTGATATTATAGTTGATAAAGATAATATAATAAATATTGTTTATGACATAATTGATTATAAAACATCAATAGCTACAAAAAAGAAAGAATATAAAGAATTAAATAATAATTATTTTAGCAATCATTTATCTGTTGTCGGTATACTAAAAACAAGTGATAATAAAATTCTTATTGGTAGTGATTTAAGTTTTAAAAATAATTTGCAATCTTGGAAATTTCCCGGTGGATTTTTTGATGCAGAAAAGGATAAAACAATAATAGATTGTCTAATAAGAGAATGTGGAGAAGAAATTGGAAATTATAATTTTTTAACTTCAAATATTATTAGTGTTTCAAAGAATATAAAACATAACTTTACAATAATTGTATGTTTATGTAATTTAAAAGAAACCAGTGAAGAGCTATTAAAATGCAACGAAAAAAATAAAGATAAAATTATTGATAATCATGAAATGCAAATAATCAAATTCATAGATTTTAAGAAAGAAAAAATACAAGAGATATTGAATTGTGAACTAGTCTCTCTATCGCCTAGTACAATAATTGGGTTGAACAAATTAATAAATATAATTATAAAGTAGCTTAATATTTTTTATCTGAACTATTAATATTAATACTATTTATGGTTATTAATTATTAAGATTTAATGCTTTTAGATTCTTATTAAAATGTTGATTTTAAAAAAAATAATATTATAGTCTTTATTTAGTAATAAATGGTAGAGATATGGTTGAAAAGATTTTAATTGCTAACAGAGGAGAGCCCGCTTGTAGAATTATAAGAACGGCAAAAAAAATGGGTTTAAAAACTATAGCAGTATATTCAGAAGCTGATATGAATTCATTACATGTACAAATGGCAGATGAAGCTGTTTTATTAGGAGGTCCTCTATCATCAGAAAGTTATTTAGATATTAAAAAAATAATAAATGCCTGTAAAAAAACAGGAGCTAAATATGTACATCCAGGTTGGGGTTTTTTATCAGAAAACGCAAAATTTGCTCAAGCGTTGGAAAAAGAAGGAGTTATTTTTGTTGGTCCATCGGTTGACTCAATTAAAATGATGGGTGATAAAATAAGATCCAAGAAACTTGCAAAAAGTGCTGGTGTTAGTATAGTTCCTGGAAATAATAGCGTTTTGACAAGTGTAAAGGAAGCGGAAGAAGTTGCTAAAAAGATTGGATATCCAATTATGCTTAAAGCATCGGCTGGTGGTGGTGGAAAAGGAATTAGAGTCGTCTATAAAAAAGAAGAATTGCCAATGGCCTTTGAAAGTGTAAAAAATGAAGCAAAAAATAGTTTTGGCGATGATAGAATTTTTATGGAAAAATATATAGAAAATCCTAGACATATAGAAATTCAAGTTATTGGTGATAAATTTGGAAATGTAGTTTGCTTAGGTGAAAGAGAATGTTCAATTCAAAGAAATCATCAAAAGGTTATTGAGGAATCACCAAGTCCATTTGTAGATGAAAGAACTAGAAAAAAAATGTATGCCCAAGCGGTAGCTTTATGTAAAAAAGTAGGCTACTATTCAGCCGGTACTATTGAATTTATGATGGATAAACATAAAGACTTTTACTTTTTAGAGATGAATACTAGACTTCAAGTTGAACACGGTATTACAGAACTTGTTACTGGTGTTGATCTCGTTGAACTTATGATTAAAGTTGCTATGGATGAAAAATTACCTTTTAAACAAAAAGATATAAAACTAAATGGCTGGGCAATAGAAGCTAGAATTAATGCTGAAGATCCAACAAGAGGATTTTTGCCATCTTCTGGAAGAATTAGCAAATATATAGAACCAGAAAGAAGTGAATTTTTAAGAATTGATAGCGGCGTTTATGAAGGCTATACAATTAGTATGTTTTACGACAGTATGATTGCTAAATTAATAGCCTATGGAAAAGATAGAAATGAAGCAATTCAAAGAATGAGAGAAGCATTGGGAAGTTTTTATATTGATGGTATTTCTCATAATATGTCATTTCTTGAAGCAATTATGTATAATGAAAGATTTAAAAAGGGAGATATATCTACAAGCTTTATAAAAGAAGAATTTTCCAAAGGTTTTTCTGGATTGACTATTGGAAACAATGACGAAGGAGTTTTGATTGGTGCTGCAGTTTATATGTACATCATGAACGCAATGAGATTATTAAATATAAGCGGACAGGTTAATTCAAAAAGAGAACTTGCAGAAAAGTGGGTTGCCGATTTAAATGGAAATAAATATTTATGTAATGTTGCCAAGACAGCAAAAGGATTAAGTGTTGAATATGGTAGTGGTTTTTCATTGGTAGAAGCAAGCTGGCAGTTTGGAGATAGTGTATTTAGAGGTGAAATTAATGGAAGACCTATAAACGTCAAGATTATTGAAAATGACGGAGTTGGAAGTTTTAGACTTCAATTTATGGGATCTGATGTTAATATATCCATAAGAAGTACAAGGGTTTCTGAACTTGAAAAGTATATGCCAATTCAACAGGCAGAGAAAAAACTAACAAAGTTGAAAGCACCTATCACTGGAAAAATTGTTAAATTTTTAGTTAAAGAAGGACAAGAAATTAAAGCTGGAACTGAATTAGTTATTATTGAAGCCATGAAGATGGAGAATTTAATTAGAGCAGATCAAGATGTTAAAATTAAGAAAATAAATTTTGCTGATGGATCGTTAGTTGGGGTTGGCGAAATTTTAATAGAATTTGATGAGTAGCTTTTAAATATTGACAATTTATACAAGTAGATATTTTTCTACTTGTTTTTTTGTATCTCTAAAACCCCCAGTTAGACTGGGGGTTGAGTTTAGCTTTCGCGATGA
>CALXXG010000033.1 GCA_944392625.1 uncultured Rickettsiales bacterium | reverse complement strand
AAAAAATTAAGAACAAAAATTATTAAACAAGTAGAAAAATTAAAGAAAAATACAGTTAAAATTACAGAACAAAATAATCCTAAAGAATTACTTAAAATGCTTAAGAAAAAAAATAATTCAAAAAATTATGAATATTTGGATAAATTGGTAGATTTCTATAGCGATGCTAAACACGAAAGCTATGGATATTTCGAAGCAACAAAATTTTATGAAAATGTATTTAGGTCATTTGAATATTTATTAAAAGAATTGATAAATGACAATCAATATTTAATCGATTATATTGAAGCTCATTACGTTGATGTTGAACAATGCAATGAAAAGGAGTGATTATGAAAAATAATCATAATTTTAAAAACTTTAAAAAACAATATTCAACTTTACCAGAAAACGAAAAAAAATTAACTAAAAATGTTATTAAATCGTGTAAAGTTTTTGATAAAGTAATGGATTATCTAGACGAAACCATAAATTAAACTTTCTAATTTTTTAGAAAGTTTTTTTATTGTCATAATAAAATTATTTGCTTTAATGTTTTGTTTTTATTTTCATTTGGGTTATACTATACGTGATTTATACATTTAAGTTAAGGAGTACGCATGAGAATTATTCCTAGAAAAACAAAAATTAAAATGGAAATTGTAAAAAACGTTACGATTTCTGACATAATTGTGGGAGCTATAGGCGTTGCTGGGGCACTAGGCTTATTCTTGAGCAATTTTGCAGGTGGTATTAATTATTGGATTGGAATAGCATGGTGTGCAATAATTGTTTCTCTATTTTTTAAAGTTGCAGATAATATGAGATTATATTCAACATTGGGATATTTGTTTAGATTTCTAGCACAGCAAAAAAAATATTCTAGTCAAAAAGTAAAGGGAAATGCTCCAATTTCTGAAATAATTCCTTTTGTTGGTGTAAAACAAGACAGATTTATTGATTTTAAAGAATATTACGCCCAAGTTATTGAAATTGAGCCAATTGTTTTTGGGCTCTTGAACGAATATAAAAGGAATATGGTTATTAATACATTTGCCAATGCCTTAAGAAGATTAACTAATGACCAAACAGCTTCTATAATAAAATTAAATAAAGCAATGGTTCTAGATAATTATATTTATAACGAAGACAAAAAATACGACAACCTTTTAGAATTGCAATATGAAGGAGAAATTTCTAAGCCAGAAGTTGAAGTTAGAGCAGGTGTATTTGAAGAAAGAGTAAGTGAAATGCAAAGAAGAAATCGACAGGATAAAATATATAAAGATTTCTTTTATTTAGTAGTTTATGACAAGGATAAAGAAATATTAGAGAATACCATAAACGGAATAATAACAACACTAGTTCAAGCAATTACTCCTGTAAATGCAAGATTATTAACTGGAAAAGAATTGTTAATTTTTTTAAAAGCAAATTATGGAAAAGAATTTGACGAAAGAGAATTAGATTCTATTTCTATGAATCAATATTTCAACTGGATAGTTCCTAAAAAAATAAGATTTCAAGCGGCAAGAGTTTTAATAGATAATAAACCATATAGACAATTTGTAATATCTGATTATCCTATTCAAGTTCCAGATGCATGGGGTTCATCTTTTTATCTTTTAGATAGAACTAAAGTTATAACAAAAATAAAACCTCAAAAAAAATATGAATCTGAAAAAGCTATCGATAAAGCAATAATGGAAATGGAAGGAAAGTTTTCGCGTTCGGCTTCAACTAGTAGACAAATAGAAAATGAAACTCATTTGCAAACACTGCAATCATTGCTTGTAAGTTTAAAAAACAATAACGAACAGTTGTTTGATGTTAATATATTTGTAACTTGTGAAGAACCAGCACGTAAAGAAGTGAGGGCAATGCTTAGACAGGAAGGCTTCAAATACAGCGAAATGTTTGGGCGACAAGTAGATGCTTTTATTAGTTCCAATATTTCAATGCGAGATAATGTAAATGATTTTAAAAGAGGAATACCAACAACAAGTTTGGCGGCAATTTTCCCTTTTATAAGTGCGGCTTTGCAAGATAAAAACGGATTTTACATTGGTGACAATGAATTCCCAGTATTTGTTGATTTCTTTTTGAGGAATAGAGAAAGGGTGAATTCAAATATGATGATAATAGGGAAGTCTGGTTCGGGTAAATCATATGCGACAAAAACTCTTTTGACTAATTTTGCAGCGGACAACACTAAAGTATTTATTTTGGACCCTGAAAACGAATATACGAACTTAGCTATTAACTTGAAAGGTAAAGTTATAGATGTAGGTTCTTCACAAATGGGAATTATTAATCCGTTTCACGTTATGACAACATTAAAAGACGACACTATATCGCTAACTGCAAAAAAAGACGAAAATGGCGATATAATCGACGATGACGAATATAGTTCTAGTGATACTTTTGCGCAGCATTTGCAATTTTTGGAACAGTTTTTCCGTGTAATTTTGGAAGGAATCGAATCTGACCCATTTGAACTTTTAAATTCACTAATTGTTGATGTGTATGCTGAAAAAGGCATAACAGAAATGAGCAACTTTGCAGAATTAAAGCCAGAACAATATCCTATTTTTGACGATTTATATAACTTGATTGTTAAAAGAATAAAAACAGAGACAAATGAATATGTTTTGAACAATTTAAATGTGGTAGAAACATACATTAAAAAATTTGCAAAAGGTGGCAGAAATAGCAAACTTTGGAATGGTCCAACAACTCTTGAAACAAAAGAAAATTTTATTACTTTTAATTTCCAATCATTGCTAGCTAGCAACAACCAAGTGATAGCCAATGCACAAATGTTGATTGTTTTTAAATATCTGATGAATGAGATTATTAAAAATAAAGATTTTAATGCAAAATATAATGTTTTGAGAAAAATAATTGTGGCAGTTGATGAAGCACATATGTTCATAAATCCAAAATATCCTATAGCGTTGGATTTTATGGCACAAATGGCTAAAAGAATTCGTAAATATGGTGGTATGCAAATAGTTATTACTCAAAATATTAAAGACTTTGTTGGTTCGCCTGAAATTGAAAGGCAGTCTACAGCAGTAATTAATGCCAGTCAATATTCCATGATTTTCTCGTTAGCGCCCAGTGACATGAATGACCTAGTAGAATTGTATAGAAAATCTGGAGAAATTAACCAACAAGAACAAGATACTATAGTTACTGCAGGTGTGGGACAAGCTTTTTTAATAACAAGTCCTATGAATAGAACGATGGTGCAAATAGTTGCATATGATTATGTTAAAAGATTGTTTTCATAAAAAGCCTATTTAGGCTTTTTATTTTTTGAATTGCATATAATATATTGTTGTATAATACTCTAATATTTAAAAAAATAACAATATGTTGAAAATTTTAATATTTGGTATTGAAAAATTATATTATATGTGTTATACTTATAACATATTGGAGGGGTTATGGAAATAAAAGATTTATCTAGTGTTGCTTTAAAGGACTTGGAAAGATATCAAACATCTGGTGAAGATGCTATTTATATGTTGGCTCAAAGTGCTTTTGACAATGGCGAAGAGTTAAACACAGATATGGTTTTAAACAGAATTCAATCTAAAAAGATTTATGATATTCAATCTAGTTCAAACACAAAAAGTGATTTAAAAAAATCATTAGATTTTATCGGTGCACAAACCCAAGAAGATTGGAAAAAAATGGGAGTGCCTTGCAAAAAGATAAAAGAATCCGCGACTACTATTTTAAATAATAAATATTCATGTTACTTTTTAAAGGCAGAAACTTATAATCAATTAAGATATCCTATGTATGATTCTTTCACTTCTTCCAAATTTTTATTTAGAAACAAGACATTCCCAAATTATGATGAATTAGTTAATAAAGTAAAAAAATCATTTGGAATTAAGGTAATTGAGACAAGTGGTAAAAATAAATTAATAGACAAAAGCGAACTGTATAGATACATAAAGGAAAATAAGTTTGTTGGATTTGTAAAAAATGTTGGCTTGGGCGCTGTTAACCTTTGTAGAACATTATTTAAAAAATCAAAGTTATTTTCTACAAAATCGTATAGAGGCAAAATAATCTTAAGAGATAATTATGTTTACGCTCATGGTGGTAATTACAAACTATCTCAACAAGAAAAATTTGTTAAAATTTTAGATGGAATTTTAAATGTAACAATAAAAAGAGCCACTAAAGTATACGATTCTAATTTAAACGAAAAACAATTATTTTATAGCAGGCTATATGCAAATATCTTATTGTCAAGGG
>CALXXG010000032.1 GCA_944392625.1 uncultured Rickettsiales bacterium | reverse complement strand
AATGAATTAAGAGGTGATTTTTCTGATACAACCATGAAAAATTTTGAAACAACAATGAATATATCTTGCTACTCATTGATTGCTTTATCAAGAAGAGCTAGACCACTAATGCAAAAAGCTGGTGGTGGTTCAATTTTAGCAATGACATACTACGGTTCAGAAAAAGTTATACCTCATTATAATGTAATGGGTGTTGCTAAAGCTGCGCTTGAAGCTTCTGTTAGATATTTAGCTGTAGATTTAGGAAGATATAATATTAGAATTAATGCAATATCTTCTGGTCCAGTTAAAACTATGGCTGCATCAGGCATTGGTGATTTTAACTATATGCTAAAATATAATGAGCTAAACTGTCCTTTAAAGAGAAATGTTACAATTGAAGAAAATGGCAAAACAGCCGTTTATTTATTGAGCGATATGTCTTCAAGTGTTACAGGAGAAGTACTGCATATGGATGGTGGCTACCATGTAGTTGGCATGAAAGATCCACATACAGAAAATTTAGAAATACCAAAGGGTACAGTTAATATTTGTTAATACTAAAATGGAAAAGTTTTTGAACTTTTCCATTTTTTTCTTGATTGTTTCTATATTTTTGATATACTATGACAAAGTATTAATAAAATTTTTATAATGGTAAAAAAAGCCACGCAAAACAAAGTAGTTGGGCCAAAAAAAGCGTTTGTAGATTATAGTATTCTTCAAAAACCACAAATAGGTGGTAGCATACTGACTGAAAATAAAAAATTACTAAAAGCTATAAAAATATTTAATGATGACAATATAAATATAAATGACAAAACTGAACAACTGCAGATAATATTAAAAAATATTGATATAGTTTATCAGAAATATATAAGAAATATTAAAATTGATAAAATATTTGATTCAATTGCCAGCATCAATAGCAATATATGTCTTCGCGATATATTATTAATAATATCAGATCTATCCATAGAAAAAAATATATTTAATTTAATATATTATCAGTATTATAAATTATTTAATATAATAAAAAATATAAATAATGAATATATAAAAAATGAAATAATATTACAATTTCAAGAAGCAATACTTGATAATATTAATATATGCTTTTCAAATACTAACTATAAATATACAATAAAGTTATTAATTGACTATAGCGATTATTTTTTTGATGATTTTAAAAAGGAAATTATAAACAAAATTATTTCTGCTAAATATCCTTTTAAAACAAGTCTTAAAGAAATAATAGCAATTATAGGCAAAATCAAAGATAAACAATCTAGAAATGATTTTAGAAAATACTTACTAAAAGAAATTTCAAAATATAATGTAATCAATTTTGAAGATTTTAAAAATAGATTTTATCTTATTGACTCAATAGAAGACAATCAATATGACTATGATTATAATTTATATAAGTATGAAGAATTGTTCTGCTTGTTTAAAAATAACAGAAAAAATAGCAAAGATTTTAAATTATTTAATTTTTTATTGCCAATAGATAAAATACTTAGTTTTAAGTCATCTCTTGACAATAAAAATTTTTTAATTGATTGTATATTTTTAGCATTAAAACAAAACTTATGTTATAGGATACAATATTTTTGTAATCAGTTATCTAATAAGAATAATACGCAAAATAAAATATCAGCAGTAATACTTTGTACCAAAAATGACTATAATATAATTAAAAATTTTATTAATGTTACACCAGATCTGGAACAAAAAAAATATGCAGAAAAACTTTTATATATCTTTGAAAAAAATATAAAAAACAATATTATTTACTATGCAAAACAAATTCCAGAAAATATTAGATTATCTTCAGAAGAATTAAAAATAATTGAATATGATTTTCCACTATCATATATTTTACTTGGTAGTTTACAAACAACTCCAGAATTAGAAAAAAAATTATATAAAAGTGTAGTTAATTTTGAAACGGAAAATCCAATGAGCGACAATATGTTAAATGTTGAAAAAGAACTCATAAAAGTAGTTCAAGAAATTATTTCTAATAATAGTAGAATATCAATGGATAAAATTTTTAAAAATGTTAGAAAAAATAATAATAATATAAATTTTGAAACTGTGTTAAACTTAATATCTTATAGTGGAACATTGGGTACAAAAATTAAAAATATAGGAAAAACAAATAATAAAGAAAAAAATTATCAGCGAACAAATTAACAAATAATATGTATTTTATTTTTCGTTGATATTTAAAAAATAATTTATATTATAATTTTATATAATATAAAACCTAAACTAGAAATGGATTATATAAATAACACTTTAAGTTATTTAAAAGAAACATTAAATAACATAAAGTCAGCCATAAACACTACAAAAGATGTTATAAATACTATCGGCGATATAATTGGCACAATAATTAGCATTCTTGGTTTTATAGGTTTTAAAGTATTTATATTATTGATGACAACAGCATTCATTTTATGGCTATTAAACTTAGTCTCACCAATTAACCGTAAAATGAATTATATTGTAGCAGTTGGCCTAGTTATATGGTTAGCCATTACTTCAAAAATGGAAATTCAAATTGTTGTACTAAAATATATTATTATAATAATTTCCCCTTTTGTAATAACATTTATTATAGATTTTTTAGCTAAGAATTTAAAAAAGCTTTTTTACATAACAGGCAACAAAATTTATACTTTATTTTCAAAACT
>CALXXG010000031.1 GCA_944392625.1 uncultured Rickettsiales bacterium | reverse complement strand
TATAAAAAAACTTGATGCTTGCATCAAAGTTTAACGATTTATGGGCGTAGTTTGCTGAAAGAACAACAAGCCCTAAATGTCGGACAACCAAGCTTGCTTGAATTGGACGACTTACGGGCGCAGTTTGCTGAAAGAATAACAGGGCTGGATGTTATTATGCCCGCAGTTTGCACAAACGAAGTGCAGTGCCAAACAGCCCTAAATGTCCAAAGACTTACGGGCGCAGTGCTAAACAACCCTAAATGCCAAAAAACAAGTGTATCATAGATGTACACTTGCACAACATCACTAATACCAAAGTTTACTATAAAAAAACTTGATGCTTGCATCAAAGTTTAACGATTTATGGGCGTAGTTTGCTGAAAGAACAACAAGCCCTAAATGTCGGACAATCAAGCTTGCTTGAATTGGACGACTTACGGGCGCAGTTTGCAGAATGAACAACAAGCCCTAAATGTCGGAAAACTTGATGTTTACATTAAAGTTTGACGACTTACGGGTGAGTGTAGTCTTTCCTACGAATGCAATGAGTGGTTGGAAACAAGCATTGCTGAAAGAAATGGAGTATTTTTACGAGAATAAACCACACAATAATAATAAAAACAAAATGGCATGCAAAAACAATGTGGGTGGGATGCAGGCGACTTGCGAAGCAAGGCATCTGCAATCACGATCTTGTCATACCGTCGCAGTTTGCCGTATCAAAGCGAAGAACTACGTCGTATTGTTTTATTGCTAAAACTAAAGTGAATAACAAGTATAGCTGGTGGTTTAGGGATATAAAAAATCCAGCTTGAAATTAAGCTGGAGCATGAACCCATAAAAATGGTGGAGAGAGAAGGATTTGAACCTTCGAACGCTCACGCGGGCAGATTTACAGTCTGCTGCCATTGACCACTCGGCCACCTCTCCGTTGATAAATTATAAAACCAACTTTTATATATGTCAACAAAAAAATATTTTTTCTTCTAAAAACTACAATTTATGCTTCTTAATAATTAAAATTAATATAAAGCTATTTGATTAAGATATATTTAAATTCATATAATATTAGAAAAATATTGAAAAATAAGTTTATTTTTATAATAATACAAATATAATTATATTAATAGCCCTAATGGCGGAATTGGTAGACGCGCTAGTTTCAGATGCTAGTAATCGTAAGATTTTGGAGGTTCAAGTCCTCTTTAGGGCACCATTTTGAGAGAATTTATGCAATTTATAGATGAAGCAACAATATATGTAAAGGCCGGAAACGGTGGTAATGGGGCAGTCAGTTTTAGAAGAGAAAAATATATACCTAAAGGTGGTCCTGATGGCGGAGATGGAGGAAAAGGTGGTGATATTATAATAAAGTGTGTTGATAATTTAAATACATTGCTTGATTTTAAATACACTAAAGAATTTATAGCTCAAAATGGTGAAAATGGACATGGTGCTAATTGCCATGGAAAAAATGGTGAAGATCTAATTATAAATGTCCCTGTTGGAACGGAAGTCCATTTTAATGATGAAGATGGAGAAGGTATTGATTTTACTGAAGTTGGGCAAGAAGCTATTGTAGCTAAAGGTGGAAATGGCGGTTTTGGAAATACCTATTTTAAATCATCAGTAAATCAGGCGCCTAGAAGAGCGAATCCTGGACAAGAAGGTGAAGAATTTACATTATTTTTAAAACTTAAAATATTGTCGGATGTTGGACTTGTTGGCCTACCGAATGCTGGAAAATCAACATTTTTATCTGTTGTTTCAAAAGCTAAGCCTAAAATTGCGGATTATCCATTTACAACTTTAGAGCCACAATTGGGTGTTGTTAGCATTGATGACTATGATTTTCTTATTGCTGATTTACCTGGATTAATAGAAGGTGCAAGCGAAGGCAAGGGATTAGGTGATAGATTTTTAAAACATACAGAAAGATGCAGCGTTCTTTTGCATTTAATAGATATAACTAGTGAAGATATAGTAAAAAATTATGAAATTATAAGAAATGAATTGAAACAATATAGTTCAAAATTATATAAAAAACCTGAAATAATTGCGTTAACAAAATGCGATAGTTTGTCTAAAGAAGAAGCGGAAGAAAAGAAAAAAATACTTGGAAAAAAAGTAAAAAATGGCAAAAAAATATTTTTAATATCAAGTGTAGCAAAAATTGGAATTAATGATGTTCTTAGAGAACTAAAGCAGGAAGTTTTAAAATATAAAACCAATAATTTATAGTATTTTTTGCGTAAAACACGTTTGAGTTGTTGAATATATTGGTTTTAAACGACTTTTAAAAATTATTAAAAAAACCTTTATTATTTATAAATATTGTTATATTATATTAATGATTATTTATTAATATAATATTTATGTTTAGAAAATTATTTATTATAAAATTTACATTGGCAATATTAGTTATATCATGTTTTTCAACGGCTAAAGCAATAACTCCGGAGCAATTGCAACAACAGCAATTAATCTTGCAACAGCAGCAGGAGCAGAGACGTCAAGAAGAATTAAATAGACAGCAAATAAATGAAGTTCAAAGAGTTAGAAAAGCTATGGAAAATCCAGATGAGGTTGAAGGTGATTTTGATAAGGAAAAAGATGATGCAGCTTTAACCGAAACAGATGATTGTATGAAATTTACAGAAATAGATATTTTTGGAAATAAAATTTTTTCTACGAAATATCTTTACAGAAAAATTACAAAAAATTATATCGGCAAATGTATTAACAAAAATAATCTTGGCGATATTCAAAATGATATAACTAATTTATATATAAAAAAAGGATATATAACAACTAGAGTATATTTTAATTTTGACAGGCTTAAAGATGGTGTATTTGAAATTTTGATAGACGAAGGAAAAGTTGACAATATTACAATAGAAAATGAAAAACAAAGTGGTAAACAAGAAAGCATTTCAAAATTTCAAAAGATGCGTTTAGCTATGCAATCATTTTTTGCATTTCCATTTAAAAAAAATAAAGTTTTTAATCTAAAAGATTTTGAGCAAGGTTTGGATCAAATAAATAGATTGCAATCAAATAATGCTACTTTAGATATTCGTCCAAGTAAAGAAACAGATAAAATTGGTTATTCAGATATTTATATATTAAATCAAAAAAGTTTAGGTACTAGTATAAATTTTGGCATTGATAATAGTGGAAATAAAAGTACAGGAGAAACATTGGCTAATGTTTCGTTTTCCCAGGATAATTTATTATCCATTAATGATAATATATACTTAAAATACATACAAGATCTAAACACTGACAACAACGTTAAATATAATAAAGCTTTCTATGGAAATTTTTCTTTTCCCTTGGGATATTGGACATTTAATGCAAGCGTAAACTATTCAAAATATTTGACAACTGTTAATGGATTTTATACATCATTTCACACTAGCGGAGATACGCTAACTCAAGATTATTCAATTGATAGAGTTTTATATAGAAATAAATTTTTTAAAATAAACTTGGGAAGCCAGCTTGAAGTAAGAGATACCAATAGCTATATAAGAAATTTAAAAAGTCAAACTGGAAGTCGTAAATCAAGCAATATTGGTTTTTATTTAAATAATATAATATACACAAAACTTGGAACAATTATTTTAAGACCAACCTATCAAATAGGAACTGACTGGTTTCATTCAAAAAAAGATGAAAAAAATCTTTTAGACACAGAACCGCGTCTTCAATATGATATGATAAAACTATATGCCTATTACAACACAAGAATTAATTTGCCATTATTAACAAAAACTCAGATTAAGGATGAATTTGGAAATGATGTAATGAGAGAAGTAAAATCAAAAGATGAAAATGGAAAAGAAATTGTTAAACAAGAACCTTTAAAAATTAGAAACAAATTTCCTTTAAATTATACATTAACATTTGATTCTCAATATAGTTTTGATACTTTATATGGAACGGATCAGTTTAGTGTCGGAGGTGAATATACCGTTAGAGGATTCAGAGAAGGAAATATAAGCGGAGATATTGGATATTATATTAGAAATGATTTAAGTGTTGGATTAATAAATTTTTTTCCAAGAATAGCAATAGCCTCAAAACCAATGAATTTTGGAACAAAATACCATATTTCAATGAACGACTTTCTTTCAAGGACCTATATATCAGCATTTTTTGATTATGGATATGTCAGAAATAGACACAGAATTTTACCGGATAATTACAATTCAAATAGTGGATATTTAAGCGGTGCTGGAATTGCCCTAAATTATTATGGAAAATATTTAAACTGGAGCTTAACATACGCAAAAGCTTTGCATTCACCGCAATATTTACAAACTAGATATGGTTTAAAAAAAGAAAATCATAGTCTATATTGGCGAGTAAGTACCTATTTTTAAAATTATAAACTTATTTATAATTATTTTTAATATTATTTATATTTTTTAATAAAATCTATTAATTCCTCTCTCAATGATTTTTGATCTTCAATAGACTGTTTTAAAAAATCACCAAAATTTTTATTAAAATCTATAAAAATTTTATCATTTTTAAAAAGTTTATTGTCTTTAATTTCGTAATTATAAATATCATTATCTATATTTATAGCCTTGACTGGATTTTCAAAAAACATCCTTTCAATATTATTATCAATAAAATTCTTTATATCTTTCTCTTGAAGATTGTTCTTTTTCAAGCCATTGTTCAAAAGTTCTTTAGTTTTTTTATTATTTTTAGATTTTTTCAACTCTTCACCAATATTTAAATTTTTTAAAAAATAATAGCATTGGTCAAGATTTACGGCAGATCCGGCTAAGGTTTTATATCCACCCTCCCCTTTAACATACATATTGCAAAGCTCATCTAGGGACAATTTTTTATTCTTTACATCATCGCTTGGATTTCTTGAAAAATCAGTCCAAAAAAAACTTGGCAATTCTCCATTCTTTTGTTCTACAACACCTATGCTTCCACCCATTCTAAATAAATTATTGTTATTATCAACCATGCAGCATGCAGGTGACGCACAATCTGATATTATGCAAATCTTTTCCGGATAATTTAATAGAGTTGGAATAAGTTCGCCATGCGAAGTGTGTTGTCCATCAGCTACAAAACCAAAATATCCATCAAAATCATTTTCAATTAAATAGGATGGTATGCCTTCAACATCACCTTTAAAATGTCCTTCAAGCATTGCATTATGAAAATGCGTTAGCTGTGTGAATTTATTTTTGCCTAATTTTTTCTGCAGATCTTTAAAGTCGTCTTTCGTGATTTTTGTATGTCCCGCCGACAAGGTAATATTTAAACTGTTTTTTAATTTTTCAATTAATTTTAATCTACCATCAAAATCTTTTAAAATTAATTCTGGAGCTATTGTCATTATTATAGGCAACTTTCCTAATGGTTTTAAAATTTCTATGATTTTATTTATATTTTCTCCATTAAAATCTTTAAGATATTTTTCCGGATGCGTTCCTTTATTTGTAATAAACGGTCCTTCTATATGCACTCCCCAT
>CALXXG010000030.1 GCA_944392625.1 uncultured Rickettsiales bacterium | reverse complement strand
TAATCCACCCAATGTGAATGGCCCCGCCCAATCCACCACCCTGTGAAGAATCCCCATCTCCACCCCCTGTGAAGGGGGGATAGGGGGGTTCGCCTCCCTTTGTAAGGGAGGATGTCAACGAAGTTGACAGGTGGGTTGACAATAGAATTAAGAATTGACTTAGACTTTTTGCCTTACTTTGTAAGGGAGATGTCCCGAAGGAGCGGTGGGTTGAGAAGAAATTAAAAATTATAAATTGAAAATAACACCTACAATTGGCTATACAATAAAGAAATTAAAAATTAAGAATAAAAAATATTAAAGATTAAGGTTTAAGAATTAAAATACAATAATAAAATAATAAATTAATAATTGTAATCTTATATATAAAAGTCTTTTTTATTATTAATTATTAATTGTTATTATTACTACTATTACATATATTTTTATATTAATTATCTATTTATTTTTCTTATCTATTTTTTATCTATTTATTCTTATTAATATATTGGCAGTGTGAATATATAAAAACAGTTTTTTGAACCCCCTATCCCCCCTTGACAGGGGGGACTTGGAGGGGCTTCGCAGGGGGGCTTAGAGAGGAGCCACCTTACCCCCCTTCACAGGGAGAACTGGGAGAGGAACCACCTTGCCCCCTTCATAGGGTGTGAAGTTGGTGTTGCCTTCACAGGGGGGTGGAGAGGGGGGTTCACATAGTGGTTAGTAGAGGTCTTTACAGGGCGGACTGAGATGGTGTCTTGATAGAGGGGACAAGAGAGAAACCCACATGCCCCGTTTATATGGGGTAAAAATTGAGATTCGCATGGCGGACCGAGAGGCTACCTTCACAGAGATGTAGATACAGAGATATCACTGGCAGGGGGATGAGGATGGTGTCTTTACAGGTGGGTAATATTGGCTGCGGTCTTTCACATTGGTGTAGAGAGTGGGATTTTTGCAGGTGGAACCTAGATAGAAACCCCTTTGACGGAGCGGCCGAGAAACTGCCTTAACAGGAGGATGATTAGCGGAGAATGTCCACATCACAAGAGGTACCGAGATGGAAACCACCTTCACAGGGGGCTTAGAGACGAACCCCTCTATCCCCCTTCACAGGGGGCAAGAGTGGGGCTTTACAGGGGACAAGAGTGGGGCTTCATAGAGGGGTAAGGAAGGCTTCGCATGGTGGCAATAGGGGATCTTCACAAGATGGTGGAGATGGAGCGAACCCTTCACAGTGGGGTAGATATTGAGATTCACAGGGTGGTAAAAATAAGATTCGCATGTGGGACTAAGAGGCCGCATTTACATTTGGGTGAAATGGATAATCCCATTCATAGTGGGGTGAGTTGGGACCATTCACAGGAGCTATTAGCGGGGAAGGCGTGTTTCGCAGGTGGTTCTATAACAATATGGCTCTATAAAATTTCTCATGGAGTCATGCGAAATTTATCATATATTCTTTGTTTTTTACGGTTTTAAATTATAAATATTAACAAAAATATTAAAATTTATATTATGTATTATATAAGCAAAATAGTCAAACATTAAATAGAACAATTTAACCATTGTTTTTTTAAAAAAAATAGTTAAATTTTAGGTAGATTAAAAATAATGGGCATAAATGACAAATTATAAGGAATATGGTTTGCATTCTGTTAAAACAGAAATAAAAGGGTTGCAATCGCTGCTTGATAATTCAATTAATGACACATTTGAAAATGTGGTAAAAGCGATTTTAAAGACAAAAGGAAGAGTTATATTGAGTGGTGTTGGAAAGCCTAGTTATATAGCCCATAGAGTTGCTGCAACTTTAGCTTCAACTGGAACGCTGGCATATTATGTGCATGCAAACGAGGCAAGTCATGGGGATCTTGGTATGATTTCAAAAGATGACACTGTAATATTGCTATCAAATTCTGGTGCATCAAAAGAAATTAATGATATAATAGCCTATTGTAAAAGGTTTGACATAACACTGATCGGTATCACAAGAAATCCAAATTCATTTTTAGCACAAGCTGCAACAATTCCTGTTGTTTTAGAAAATGTGGAACAGACAAATGCTGTTAATTCTCCAACTACTTCAGAAATAATGATTTTAGCATATTTGGATGCTGTTGCAACCGCTCTAATTAATGCAAAGCATTTTGATAAAGATAAATATAAAATTTTTCATCCAGGGGGAAAACTTGGAACTGCTTTGCTAAAGGTGGAAGAAATTATGCATAAAGGCGATGAATTGCCGTTGGTTCATGATACTGATTCAATGCAGACTATGATAGATACAATGATTAAAAAACCATTGGGCTGCGTTGGAATACTTGATAAAAATGACAATTTAATAGGTATAATAACAGATGGAGATTTTAAAAGAAAATTAATTCAACACAAAAATCTGATGGATGAAAAAATTACTGATATAATGACAAAAGATCCGATCACTATAACAAAAGATATGTTTGCCCTTGATGCTGTAAAAATTATGCAAAAAGGCGTTGGAGATGATAATAATTATATACAAGTATTATTTGCGACTGATGATAAAAATTCAAAAAAAGTTATTGGATTAATACATATTCAAGATTGCTTGAGGGCTGGTGTTATTTAGATAATTATTATAGGCTAATATTATATTTTTAGCCTATTTAAATCACTAATTAATAGTTCTTTTAACATAACACCATTATGGCCTTCATAGGGTACTATTATTAGTTCAGAATTTTCTAATTTTTTGTGAAGTTCATAAACTCCATTAATTGGGCAATCTAAATCATATCTTCCATGATAAAAAGTTATAGGAATATTTTTTATTTTGTCACTATTATTAATAATAAAATTATCTTCTAGAAACGAAGAACTTTTTTCATAGTATAAAAATATTTTAGCAGAATTTATATTTTTTTCCTCAATATCATCCGGTTCAACTATATCAGTTTTTGATGAAACAATTTTCATTAAAGTTCTTTCGTAATTATCTAACATCGCCGTTATAGTTTGCTGTTCTTTAAAATTAGAAGTTTGTAATTTATTATATAAATATTCTGCAATGTTTTCTCTTTTGTTTACTGGAATTGATTGAATAAAATTGTCATATAAATCTGGAAATATTGTTTTAACATTATTAAATAGCCAATCAGAATCTGTTTTTCTAGCAAGAAAAGTTGAGCCTAAAAACATTTTTAAAACTCTATGTGGATACTTTATAGCAAATACAAGCGCTAAAACTGTACCCCATGATGCAGCCTTAATTACAATATTTTTTATTTTAAAAAAATCTAAAAGTCTAGCTATATCATCAACATTTTCAATAGTTGTATTTTCTTTTAGTTCACCAGATGGAATTGATTTACCGCATCCTCTTTGATCATATAATATGACATAAAATTTATTTAAATCTAAACCAAATAAATTTTTATAAGGTTTACTATAACCTCCAGG
>CALXXG010000029.1 GCA_944392625.1 uncultured Rickettsiales bacterium | reverse complement strand
AATATTCTCAATTTTTAATATATAATATTGTTTTATAATTGTCAAGTTTAAGAATTTATGATAATAGTAATATTAATAAACAACTATTAAGTAAAGTTAAATATACATTATATAATATATATTTTATGGAAAATATTATTAAATAATATAAATTTTCAATTTTTTTCTTGCAAATATATTAATTTAGATAAATAATTGTTTCAACAAACATTAGTTAATAATAATTTTAGAGTTAGTTTATGGAAAATATAAATGCACAATTGTTTGATATGATAATGCAGTCAGACATTATTACTAAAAGTATTTATATAATTTTGATTATATATTCAGTTTGGAGCTGGTCAATAGTATTTGACAAAATATTTAAATTTAGAATTTTAAAAATGAAAACTGAAAGATTTGACAGATTATTTTGGTCTGGAAAAATGCTTGAAGATATATATAAGCAGGTAAAATCATCAGCAAACTATCCATCTGCAATGATATTTGTAGCAGCAATGCAAGAATGGGAAAGTTCAAACGTTTTAAACATTGTAAAAAATAATGATGCAAGTAAAAAAGAATCTTTAAAGGATAGGTTGGCCGCTGTTATGGATGTTGCGTTGTTAAAATCAATGTCAAAATTAAGATATGGATTAACATTTTTGCTTATAGTATCAACAACCGGCACATTATTTGGTCTTTTTGGAACTGTTTGGGGATTAATCAATTCTTTTATGAGTATAGCAGCCATGCAAGACAGCAGTCTTATTGTTATGGCGCCTGGTATTGCAACTGGTTTTTTGGCTACAATATTAGGATTATTAGCAGCTATACCTGCCACAATATTCTATAATATTTATAACATTAAAATAAATAATTTTGAAGATCAGATGGCAAACTTTTCGTCTGATGTTTTAACAATTTTATCAAGAGAATTAGACCAATAAAATATGAGAGAACGAAGTAGATATAGATTAAGAAGAATAATAACAAGGAACAGAGTTAGAGATAATGTTGACTTTGTTCCATTTGTTGGAATTTTATTAAGATTAATGATTGTCTTCTTAATAGCTTCTCCAGTTATGTTGGGTGGAGTAAATATAGAATTGCCACGTGGCGCAGCAGAAATAATAGTTGTAAAAAAAGAGCCTTTAGTTGTTAGTATAAAAAGAGACGGAAGTCTTTATTTAGAAAAAGATCCAATAAAATTAAATACACTTGCAAATAGACTGTCAGAGCTGACAATGGGAGAAACAGATGTAAAAATTTTTGTAAAAGCCGATAAAGATATTACATATAACAGAGTTATTACTGTTGTTGATGCTATATATAATGCTGGCTTTTTTGATGTAACTTTAGTTACAGATTTAAGAAAATTATAATTTTGTAATGCTATGTTAAGAAACTTATTATATTCTATCTTTTTTCATCTAATGTTTGTAGCATTATTATTTTTGTCTGCTATTAGATTTGATGAAAAGATTATAGTAAGTGCTGAAAAAGCAAGTCCATTAACTATAAGTTTTATAAATGATAATGAAATTGAAAATATAAAAGATCTTAAAACAGACGGTCAGGATGAAAGGGTTAGAAATTTAACAATAGATGAAAAGGTTGAATTATATAACAAAATAAAAAGATTAAAAGAAGCAGAAAAAAAAAGAGATGAATTATACAAAAGCGCACCAAATATAAATAAAAATATTATATCAGCAGAAAACGATAATGAAAATGTTAATATAGAAGCTCTAGAAAATGAATTTTCATATTATTATACTCCTGTATACGTTACAGAAGATAAAGTTAATACAGAAGAAAAAAGAAGGTTAATAGAAAATAGATTAAAAAGAGAAGAATTGAGACAAAAAATGAGAGAAAATAACGTTGTTCCAGAAATTAATGTCGAATCAATAAAAGAATTTCAAAAAATAGAAGATATAGTAAAAATTTCTCAAAAGCCGTTGGTTGTAAAAAACAAGAAAAAAACAAATTTAAAACCAGAAGCTAAAAAAGACGAAACAACTTCTGTAGTAGCATCTTTTTCTGATAGTAGTAAAATTACACAACAAGCTTATAATGAAGAAGACTATAATATAAACATTGATGAGATTATAACAGAAATATCAATGGCTGATAATGCTATTGATGACAAATATAAAGGTTTGTCTGAAGATCAAATTTTTAGCGAAGAAGATTACAAAAAATTAAAAGAAATGGAACAGAACAAAACTGATAATAAATATGCTCTATCTTTAAGAGAAAAAAAGAATATTCAGAGACAAATAAAGGGTTGCTATAAAATGGCAATTTTAAGAAGCAAGAAGGATAGTAAAGCAATAGTTGGATTAAGTATTAAGGTCGCTAAGGACGGAATTATTGATATGGATAGTATAAAAGTTAGTAAAATTTCAAATAATGTCAATAATAATGATTTTAATATTGCGCTAGACAATGCTAAATCAGCTCTGGTTTTTTGCAGTCCTTTAAGGGGACTACCATCAGCGAAATATAGATCATGGAGACAAATGACATTTGTTTTTGATAGTAATAATTTGGAGTAAAAAATGAAAAAAATAGTTTTTTATATTATTATGATTTTATCAAGTACAACATTGGCTTTTGCTAATAATGATTTAACAATTGATATTGATAATAAAGATTCAAAAAAAATTAAAATAGTGTTTGAAAAAATCAACTATATTGGAGAAAATTCCATTGATAATTCCTTAATAAAAACAATATTGGAAACTTCAAAAAAAGATCTAGAAACAACAGGATTATTTTCCATTGAAAATTCTTCTGACACGATTTATTCTGATTTTGAAAAAGTTAAAACACTTACTGATAGTGATTTAAATAATTTAGTTGTTGAAAAATATATAAAAACCAATGTTGAAGCTGTATTAAGTGGTTATTTAGAAACTAGGAATGATGGAAAATTGGAATTAAAAGTAAGATTATGGGATATTTTAGACCAAAGAGAATTATTTGGCAAGTACTATGTAATTAACGAACAAAATGCAAAAAGAGTTGGTGATGTGATAGCCAACAATATTTACGAATTTTTAACTGGTGAAATATCTGGACATTTTGATAGTAAAATAATTTTTACATCAGAGACAGGTAAAGTTAAAAATAGGAAAAAAAGAATTGCAATGATTGATTTTGATGGAAGCAATTTAAGATATATAACTGATGGCAAGAATCTTGTTCTAACCCCGGTATTTTCAAAATATAATAAAAATGAAATTATTTATCTTGAATATAAAAACGACGAAGCCCAATTATATAAATTAAATTTATTAAATAACAACCTTCAGCTAATTAGTGATGTTGGCGAAATGACCTACGCTCCAAATTTTAATCCAAATGGAACAAATGAAGTTGTATTCTCAGCAACAAAAGATGGATTATCAAATATATATAAATTAAACTTTAATACAAATGAAATAAAACAGTTAACATTTGATAGAGCTATTTCAACTGTTCCAAGCTGGTCACCTGATGGTGAAAAAATTGTATTTGTATCCGACAAAACAGGAGTTAGAAAACTCTATATAATGGATAAAAATGGTGATAATGTAGAAATGATAAGTAAAAATTATGGAACTTATGACAAACCAAGCTGGTCACCTGATGGCAAATTAATTTCATTTGTAAAACTTGGTGGAGGTGAATTTTCAATAGGATTAATGACCCCAACTGGAGATAGTGAAAGAACTATTATGAGTGCTTATTTAGTTGAGGGTATTAAATGGTCTCCGAATGGAAGATATTTAATATATTCAAAACAAAAAGGACCTTTTGGAAAAGATAGTATACCTGGTATATATACTATAGATATTTTAACTGGTATAGAATATAAAATTCCAACTCCAAAAAACCAAGGTGCTAGCGATCCAGATTGGATAAATAAATAAAAAAAATATGATAAAACAAAGTGAATTAAAATTATTTTATTTTCTTTATATAATATTAATTTTATTAATAATATCAATTATTGCAAAGTTCATTGTTGACTTTTATTCACTAAATAAAAAAGTAGATGCACCAATACAAAAAAAAGTAGAGCTTAGTAAATTTGTTCTAAAGCCACGCGTTCAAACCTATGAAAATCATTTTGAATATATAGAGGCAGATAGGGGCTATTTAAATAATGATGATTATATATTTGAAAATGTTAAAACTCATGGGTATTTTGGCGTTATAAAATCAGGAAAACTAGAAGTAAAAGATAAAAAAAATATTTTTATTTTTACTGAAAATCCTAATTTTACAATATACTTAGACAACATAAAAGAAGATGATAAAAATGTTTAATAATAACTATATGGATTTGTTCATTTAAAAAGCCTAAAATTCTCTTGCAATTTAAAAGTTATAATATATCCTAATTAAAGGTTTACATAATGTTTAAAATAATGTTTAGAAGATTTTTATCTGGTTTTATAACATGTTTTCCATTTGTTTGTTTATCTGACAAGGATATAAAATATTTTCCTGAAGATATTTACAGAAACGATTGGAAAACTATAGGAACGGATATTAGAAATATAATTAAAAACAATAAAAAAATATAGGAATTAGAATGAATAATATTACACAAGAAAAAAAAGAAATACTTTTGCCTCCTCCAGAATTATTGGAAAGATATGAAAGTATATCAAAAGGTTTATCAAAAGATTTGGTAGAAATAATAAAAAAAGAGCAAATACATAGACATAAATTACAAGATAAATATTTATTACATTTTAGACTTGGACAATTATTTGGTGCCTGTTTTTTAATTTATGTTATATATATGATTTTTGATCTTGCAAAAAATGGAAATTTTGCAATAGCATATCTTATGGTAGCTATGTTTGGATTACTAATAGTTTTAATTCTATTACAATATAAAAAAGACAAATTAAGTGCTATAATTAGAAATTCAAGTAAAACTACTTCACAACAAAATAAAAGAAGTAATTATAGAAAAAATTATACACAAAAAAGAGCTTAATAAACTAAGGAGTAATTATAATGGCAGTATCACCAGAAAAACAAAAAGCACTTGAAATAGCATTGCAACAAATTGATAAACAATTTGGAAAGGGCTCAGCGATGAAGTTTGGGCAAAAGCCTGTTGAAAATATCAGGGTAATACCTTCTGGTTCTTTGACTTTAGATGAAGCATTAGGTGTTGGTGGATATCCACGTGGAAGAATCATTGAAATTTATGGTCCAGAAAGCTCTGGTAAAACAACATTAACATTGCATGCTATTGCAGAAGCACAAAAACAAGAATTGACATGTGCATTTATTGATGCTGAGCATGCATTTGATCCAACATATGCCAAGAATTTAGGTATTAATTTGGAAGAATTAATTATTTCACAACCAAGCAGTGGTGAAGAAGCTTTAGAAATTGCTGATACTTTAGTTAGATCCGGTGCTGTTGACGTAATAGTAATTGATTCAGTTGCTGCGTTAGTACCAAAAGCTGAACTTGAAGGTGCTATGGAAGACAATCAAATGGGCTTACAGGCTAGATTAATGAGCAAGGCCTTAAGAAAATTAACTGGTTCCGTTTCAAAAACAAACTGTACAGTTTTCTTTATTAACCAAATAAGAATGAAAATTGGTGTTATGTTTGGAAGTCCAGAAACAACAACTGGCGGTAATGCTTTAAAATTCTATGCTTCTGTTAGATTAGATGTTAGAAGAGTCGCTCAAATAAAAGATAAAGACGAAGCCGTTGGAAATGAAACAACAGTTAAAGTTGTTAAAAACAAAGTTGCACCTCCTTTTAGAACTGCAAAATTTGAAATTATCTATGGTGAAGGAATTTCAAAAATTGGTGAAATTATAGACTTGGGATCAGATATGAATATTATTGAAAAATCTGGTTCATGGTATTCATATAATAGCCAAAGAATTGGTCAAGGAAAAGAAAACGTTAAGGAATATTTAAAAAATAATCCAGAATTATTAAAAGAAATTGAAACTAAGATAAGAATTAATTTCTGCGATCCTTTAAATTCAAATGATGAACAGGTTTTAGAAGAATTTAACACTGAAAGCGAAGGAACTGCTGGCATAGATACAGATATTTCGGACGCAAAAAAATCTAAAAAGAAATAAAATAAAAAATAGTTTATTAATAAAGTTTAAATTATTTTTGTTTAAGTGACTGTTTTTTAACAGTCACTTAAAAAATATATATTTATTTTGTAAAACTAAGACAATGCAAATATAAGTTATTGCATATCACATATATATTGCGTTACCCCAAAATTCGTAATCTATTATATCATCATTATCTTTTATATTAGCTGTAATATTAAATCCATTATTTTTTATATAATTTATTTTAGACTGTGCATCCGTATCAGATTCTGATATAATAGTATTAACAGTGTCAATATACTCGCTTATTTTTTTATTATTAATGTATAGTTCTGTTAATATATAATCATTTTTAACATCTAATCTTCTATTATTGTTGTTAAATAAATAATTACATTTGTCAAAAATTGTTTCCAATACTTCCATATTTTCATTTTCTTTGCAAAACTTTAATATATTTGATAATTTTTTTTCAATATCATCAAACCTTATGCATATTCCATAACCTTGCGCGTCTATATATTTAGTCAATACTTGATCCTCTTGTTTTAATAGATCAACAATTTTTTCCAGAATAGTTTTTTCACTATTTTCATCGATAGAAGAAGTTGAAGGTGTATTATATAATGTTAAATCAAGGCTATTTAAACTAGTAACACTTTCAGATAAAGGGTAAGATTTATTTAAGGATTCATACTCTTGATTATTAAAATTACTATCTTCATTAAAAATAATTTCATTTTTATTTGTTATACAGTCTGGTAATTTAATGGCAACTTCTTCTAATTTAGCATCTGTTTTGGTTCCATATATTTTTTTTTCATAAGTATCAAACAATCTTGATTTAACTTGAATTTCTCTGTCTATGGCATATGCGGTTTGATTTGTAATATTTAGAAGATCTATACCTCCCTCATTATCCTTTTTATAATAGGTTGTCATTGCTACACTTTTACAATTATTGCAAACCCCACAGCTCCTTGCGATATCAAAATCAACAATTGCATTTTCTTTAAATCCATAAGCTTTTATTTCATTAAAATGTATATCATGTCCAACAGCCTGATTTAGCACTGATTCACCATCTGCTGTTTCATCATTCCAAAATAATGGATTACAAATACCACGAAAATTTAATTCTCTCCACATAAAATTTATATTCTGTCCTCTAATATTTATACTAATTTGATCATTAACTGGTCCTTCCTTGTATAAATATATATTATGTTTTATAATTCCATTTCCTAAAAATATTTTTATTTTTGCTAATTCTTCTTTGGTAAAGTTTTGAAAAATTGATTCTGTTATAAAATTTCCTTTTGAAATAAAAGAATATACTTTTTTAAATAAATCATAATCATTATTTTTATTAAATTCATTCTCAACAAAATTATAAAGTATTTTTGAATTATGTAAATAAATAAAAGCAGAAAAAATATTTTCAAAGTCAGAATCAAGAAATCTTGCATGCCACAATGCGGTAGCTTTATCACCACTGCCCAATATATAGCCAGTTTGTATATAGTTATGTTTTACCATTTTCTTTAAAATAGTGTAATAACGATAATAAACATTGTTATCTGTTGCGCATTTTGATGATTCATGGTTGCCATAAGCTATATGTATAGGGCATTTATTAATTTTTTCATATTTTCTAAGTATATAATATAAAAAAGCAAAACAGGCTACGCTTTCCGGCCCTCTATCTCCTATATCACCAAGAATATAAATATTAGCATTAAATTTTTC
>CALXXG010000028.1 GCA_944392625.1 uncultured Rickettsiales bacterium | reverse complement strand
AAACATTAAGATACTTTAGACTAAATAAAGGTTTTAGTCAAAATAAGTTAGCAAAAGAATTAAATATATCATTTCAACAAATACAGAAATATGAAAATGGTAAAGTTAAAATACCTACAGAGAGATTATTTAGAATATGTAATATATTAAATATAAGTTTTAAAGAGTTTTTGGAGAGGGGGTTTGATTGTGTATCTTAACATTATAAAATTTATAATGTAAATATAAAAAAACTTTATTTTTAAATTTTTTATTATAAAATGTGAACGTTATGGTTAAAATTATATAAAAATTTACGCCACTCAATTAAAATTTTATTAATAAAAAAGAAAATAACATGGCAAGGGAATATCCTATTGAAAAATATAGAAATATTGGTATTATGGCACATATTGATGCCGGAAAAACAACAACTACTGAAAGAATTTTATTCTATACAGGAAAAAGTCATAAGCTCGGAGAAGTGCATGATGGTGCGGCTACTATGGACTGGATGGTTCAAGAACAAGAAAGAGGTATTACGATTACATCTGCTGCAACTACATGTTTTTGGAGACAACACAGAATTAATATTATAGATACTCCGGGACACGTTGACTTTACAGTTGAAGTTGAAAGATCGCTTAAGGTTCTTGATGGTGCTGTAGCTGTATTTGATGGTGTTGCTGGTGTTGAACCACAATCAGAAGCTAACTGGAGATTGGCTAATAAATATAAAGTTGCGAGAATTTGTTTCTGTAATAAAATGGATAGAACAGGTGCAAACTTCTTTAGATGTGTTGATATGATTCACAATAGATTAAAGGCTACACCTGTAGTTTTGCAAATACCTAGAGGAAGTGGTGAGCATTTTGAAGGTATTGTTGATTTAATTAAAATGAAATACTTAGTATGGGATGGTGAAAAAGGAAGCCATTATTCAGAACTTGATATACCTGCAGATATGCTTGACCAAGCTAATGAATATAGAGAAAAATTGGTTGAAACAGCTGTTGAAGAAGATGAAGCTATTATGGAAAAATATTTGGCAGGAGAACAAATTAGTGATGAAGAATTACAATCATGTATTAGAAAAGGAACTATAGATTTCCATTTTGTTCCTGTATTGTGCGGTTCTGCGTTCAAAAATACTGGTGTTCAAAGATTGCTTGATGCTGTAGTTGATTATTTACCAAGCCCTGCTGATTTACCAGGTGTTGTTGGACACTTAAATGATAAGGAGATTTTAGTTAACTATAAAGAACCTAAATTTTCTGCTTTAGCGTTTAAAGTTGCAAATGACCCATTTGTTGGTTATATTACATTTATCAGAATTTATTCTGGAACTTTAAATGCTGGTGATACAGTTTTAAATACTATTCAAGGAAAGAAAGAAAGAGCAGGAAGAATTCTTTTGATGCATGCAAATAATAGAGAAGATATAAAAGATGCTTCAGCCGGTGATATAGTTGCTTTAGCTGGTTTAAAAATTACTACAACGGGTGAAACATTGGCAGATCCTTCATTCCCAGTTGTGCTTGAAAAAATGGATTTCCCAGAACCAGTTATTGAAGTTTCTGTTGAACCTAAGACTCAAGCTGATCAAGAAAAAATGGGCTTAGCTTTAGCTAGATTGTTGGCGGAAGATCCTTCTTTAAGAGTTGAAACTAATCCAGAAAGTGGACAAACAATATTAAAAGGTATGGGTGAATTGCACCTTGAAATTATTGTTGATAGATTGAAGAGAGAATTTAAAGTTGAAGCTAATATTGGTGCTCCACAAGTTGCCTATAGAGAAACTATCACTAAACCAGTTGATATTGAATATACTCATAAGAAACAATCAGGTGGTGCTGGTCAATTCGCTAAAGTTAATATTAAATTTAGACCTAAACCAAAAACTGAAGAAGATCCAAGCGACTTTAAATTTATTAACACAGTTGTTGGTGGTAGAATACCTAAAGAATACATACCTGGTGTTGAAAAAGGTTTAAATATTGCTAAAAATAGTGGTATTTTAGCAGGCTACCCTGTTGTAGATTTTGAAGCTGAACTATATGATGGTGCTTTCCACGATGTTGACTCATCAGTTCTAGCCTTTGAAATCGCTGCTAAATACGCATTTAGAGATATGATGGAAAAAGCTGGTGCCACAATATTGGAACCTGTTATGTCAGTTGAGGTTGTAACACCTGAAGAATATATGGGTGATATTATTGGTGATATTAATTCAAGAAGAGGACAAATAGCTAATCTTGAAGATAGAGACGGCATTAAAGTTGTAAAAGCTTTTGTTCCTTTGGCTAATATGTTCGGTTATGTTAATAGCTTAAGATCTTTATCACAAGGAAGAGCTCAATTCACAATGATTTTCGCTAGATATGAAAGAGTTCCTTCAAGTGTTGAAGAAGAAATAAAAGCTAAATACAAAAAATAGTATTAAGTTTAAAAAGAAGGGGAAAACTCCTTCTTTTTTATCATTGTTTATACGCTAAATATTTTTATTTAGCTATTTTTTTATTCTGTTAATTCTTATATTAATAAATAAGTATTGACTTATTGTTAAAAAAGTTAAAAATATAATTATAGACAATAATTTTTGATTTTAATTATGAAACTAGAGTTGGTAAAAGTGCCAAATCCATTGCTTAAACAAAAATCTAATTTTGTTGAAAAGGTAGATGAAAAATTAAAACAATTTATAAGTGACATGTTTGAGACCATGTATGAGGACAAAGGAATCGGACTTGCTGCAATTCAAGTTGGAAAGCCCTTGCGAATAGTTGTTATTGATATAAGAAAAGAAGAAGACAGCAAAAAAAATCCAATGGTCTTTATCAATCCAGTTATTAAGTGGTTTTCTGAAGATAAAGAAATGATGGAGGAAGGATGTTTATCTGTTCCTGGACAAAGTGCTAAAGTTTTGAGAAGCTTAGAAATAGAAGTTGAATATAATGATATTGACATGAATAAAAAAACTATAAAAGTGAATGGAGATTTAGCCCATTGTTTACAACATGAGATAGACCACACAAATGGAATATTATATATTGATTATTTATCTAAACTCAAAAGGGATTCTATAATAAAAAAAGTACAAAAATTAGAAAAGTTTAGCTAAACTTTTCTTTATGGTATTAAATATAATTTTTAATACTTAAATTTTGGTTATGTTGATATTCAGCATCATTACTTATTTTTTTGTTTTTTAATGATTGTATATATTCTTCCATCTTCCATTCTTGAAGTTGTTTTCTCCAGTTTCTTTCTTGAATATAAAATTCGTATTGTTTATTTTTTTTATTTGTTAAAACTTCTATATAATCTTCTTTATTATTATTTGTATATTCGTCTTCTGATTTTTTTCTTTTAATACAACTATTAAAAAGTGGCATAAGCTTAAAAACATTAATAATATTAATTATATAATTTTTTTAAACACTATTCAAGAAAAATTTTATTTTTTGGGTAATTTTGACATAATATATATTGTTAAATCAAATGGTAAAAATTTTAAAAATTTTAATATTATATATAATATAATAGGAAATGTTATTAAACCTTTATTTTTTGATAATCCTTTTATAATTTTTTTTGATGCCTTTTTTGTAGACATTAAAAATGGCATTTTAAAGTTATTCTTATCTGTTAATGGTGTTTTTATAAAACCTGGACATATTATTGAAACGCCAATATTATATTGTTTTAAATATCCTCTTAATGCTTCACCATATGAAGTTATACAAGCTTTTGAACTAGAATAGGCCGGACAGCTAGGCATGCCTATGAAACTTGACATTGATGATATTATAGCTATTTGTCCTGTTTTTCTATTTATCATTTCTGGAATTATTGGTTGTAAAGTATTTAATACTCCAAAAATATTGGTATTATATATGTCATAAATTTGTTCATATGTTTCTGTTCCATTGTAAGTACCAGCTGATATGCCTGCATTTGCTATAATTAAATCTATTGGCTTCAATTTATTACATTCGGTAATCCATTCTTTTATTAAATCTTTGTCTCTTATATCTAAATTTTTTGATAATACATTGGCACCTTTTGTTTCACACAAAATTACGGTTTCTAATAATCTATTTTTATCTCGTCCAGTTAAAAATAAAGTTATGTTTGGTTTTGCATATTGTTCTGCTAATTCCTTTCCTAAACCACTGCTCGCACCTGTTATTAAAATTGTTTTATAGATTTTTTTCATTTTATATCCTTATAAATTTTTATTTTTTTCTAAATGTTTTTTAAGGCGCTCCATAATTTTTCTCTTATTTTTTAAGCTGTTCCAAGATATATCAATATCTTGAATTGTATTTGAAGATTCAACTGCTTTTAAAATTGCAACACTGGCCATATCTTTTAATTTGTTCCACGATAGATCAATTCGTGCTATATTTTTATTATTTTTTATTAGATCTGCTATTGCATAGCCACCTTTTTTAGTTATTCTATTTCCTCTAAGCAATAGTTCTTTTAAGGTATTATTGCTTTTTAATGCATTTGTTAAAACTATTATATCATCGTCTATAAGGTTGTTACTTCCTAAATCTATTGATTCAATTGAAGTGTTTGTTGATAAAATATTTGCTATTTCTTGTATTTGAGATTTGGATAACTTTAAATTATAAAGACTTAGTTCTGAAATTCTATTATTTTTTGACAATTGTATCAAAGTTTCATACATAAAATTACCAATATTTTTTATTAACTACCGCTTAAAATTCTATTTTTATTGTTTTCATCAGATCTTGCTTCTTCCCATTTGATTTGATTTAATTCACTTTCTTTTAGTTTTTTTAACCTGACAGCTTTATTATATTCTTCTAATATTTTTAGGAAAATTGGTATCCATTTTTCTGGATCATTACTTTTTGCTGTTTCTTTAGCTTTTTTCATAGCGTTTATTGAAACATTGTCATTTGAATATATATCCTTATAGTATTCAAAGTCTTTTAAATTTATTGAAGATATAACAACATCATTTATACATTTTAATAAAAAGTTTCTATCCTCAAGTTTCATTAGTGATAATATTCGCGATTCTTCATCCTGTAAAGAGAATACTCTTCTTTGATATGTACTAATTTTTGGATTTGCCAAATATATTTCTGTTGCAAAATATTTAACAATAGAATCATTTATAGAGCTTTCACTTAATTTAGACTCTCCATCTGTTGTAACAATTATTAATGCATTTTTTTCAGGAAAATCATCTAACATTTTAAAGAATATTGGAGCCATATAATCATTATCAACTATTTTCCATGCATTGTCTATTGCCAATATAAAAGGTTCACCATTTAGAAGTGTGTTAATTCTGTTGAATAAATAGCTAACAACTGGAATAATTATATTTTGATTGTTTATTATTGTTTTTAATGATATTCCTATTATTTCATTATTAAGTTGAGTATTTGTTGTATGATTAAAAATAAATGATATTTGCTGTTTTTTATACCATATTAATAATTTGCTATATATTAAATTAGTTTCTTCTTTATTAAACAAGGATGTGACTCTTTCTAATGTTCTTTCTTCTGGTTTAATTTTAAATATTTCTTTTACTATTTCTGGAATATATGTATATTGAGATTTCAATTGAGTTTCAGTTTTTCCCATTTCTATAAAGCCATCATCTTGAAAATCTACTAGATTAATTATAAATTCATATAAAAATTTTTCATTTTCCGGCGTATTTTCAATCATAAATGGATTCATCTTAAACATTTCATCATCGGATACTTTTGGATTTATTTTATAATATTTTCCGCCCATTGCATTTATAAATACTTCACTGCTCCTCATTGTATCTATGTAAAAAATACGTGGAGATATTTTTGACGTTCTAGATAGCAAAAAATTCATTATTGTAGTTTTTCCAGTATCTTCTAGCCCAACTATTACAGTATTGCCAACATATTGATTATGAAAGTTAAAGAAATACGGAGTGTTTAAAGCTGTTGGAATTATTGTGATTGCATTTCCCCAATGATTATATTTTAATTTTCCAGTAGGGAAGTTAAATAGAGAAACATAAGTACCAAGTTTATTTGTTGGCACTATCGTAAATCTTTTTAAATATCTAAAATTTCCAGGCAATTGAGACCAAAAAATAGTTGGTAAATAAACGGTTTCTTTGACGCCAACTAGTCCAACATCATTTAAAGATTTATAAAGTTGTTTTAAATTTAAGTTTAAATCATTTTTATTTTTGTTAATAACCATTATTGATGTTTGTCCTATACAGTAATTTGTAAATTTGCCTGTATTACATGACACTAAATCATCTAATCCAGAAATATATGCAAAATCTACATCTTCACTTAAAGAGACTATATGTTTTTGTTCATCATATAAAGAAGCTACAAATTTACTATCTACAAAACTTGCTGTTTCAGTTACAATTAGTTCCATTGGCAATTGAATTATCTTGTCTATTTGACTAAGAGTTAAATTTTGAAATGACTTTAAAGTAATAACAGAAGCAAATTTTTTATCTCCATTTTTATCAACCTCAACCATATCAGATCCATAGGCCATTTTTTTTGTTCTAATAATGTCTGATATACTGTCATAGGTTATTGGAAAATAAGCCTTTTCAAGATTTATAAGCAATGAAAAAAATCTCATATGTTCAGAATAAATAACTCCATCAGCTTCTTCTTCCATAGATAATATTATTGTGTTATATTCTTCCATTCTGCTTAAAAAAGATGAAGCAAATTTTTTTAGTATTTTGTGTGCCCTATCTATTTTTTTTGAATACATTGAATTTACACCAGTTTGTGTAAGAGAAGCTAAAAAGAATATTGGATTTAATAGGTTGTCTGGATCATCTAAAGATATAATAACTGTTATATATATTTCATTAACAAATTGGTTATACCAATTATTTTGTTTGTTCCAAATTTCTCCAACTTGTTTGCTAAGATAATTTTTGTCTTCTCCCGAAGGTATAATGTCAGCCTTTTTCCTAACAGTTGTAAAGTAAATAGATATATTTTGATTTTTATAAAATTCTTCCAATGTTGATCTTAAATTTTCTCTTATATCAAATAATTCAACTTTTGCATTATTTGATATAAAACTTGGAATTTTAAATGTCATTAGTAGATCAGCATTTTTTGTTAAAATAGTTTGTTTATCTATATAACATGCGTATGGAATAAAATCTTCACTAGGATATTCCAAAATGTTATATGTATTATTTAATAAATTATTTTTTGCCATTTTAACCTAAAAGCTATATTAAAACTTGAAATTATTAAATTTCTGTTATAATTTTTATAATATAAAGAAATATTTAAGTAATCAACTTTTTTTTGTATGTATAACGCAAATTATAAAAATATTCTTAAGGAAAAAGAAAATAATTTAATAGATGCGTTGAATTTATTAGATAGTTCTATAAAAAACACATTAAAATTACAGAATGATAAAATATTAAAGTTAGAACAAGAAATTAAAGATTTTAAAATTGATAATAGTTATAAAGAAGAAAAAAATAAAGAAATTGATAAATTGAAGTTAGAACTTAATAATATTTTAAAAGATATAGATAACATAATTACAAATATAACAAAATGACGAAGTTAGATATAGCTATAAGTTCAATAAAATATTCTTTAGAGGTAAGTGAAGAAGAGCTAGATATTTTTATAAAAATAGCAAAATCATTAAATGAAAAAACAAATAAATTAATGATGAAAACCGGTAAAATTAGTGATAGACTATTATTATTTATAATACTATTAATAAATTTAAATAAAAAAGAAAAAATATTTAATAATTTTGAGGAAAATATTGCAAAACTGTTAAAAAAAGCATCTCCGCTATTACAAAATAAAGATAGTTTAGATTCTCAACTAATACTTGCTGGCATTATTACAGAAAATGAAACTCAAGATATGATTGAAAATACTTCTCAAGAATCAAAAATAATCGATGAAAATTTATCAAAAATAATTGAAGAAAATAACAGAATAAATGAAGAAACTTTAAAATTTATAGATGATGTAATAAAAATTATAGAAAAACTTGCAAATAATATTAATGAGTTGTAAAATTATATTACTGCTAAAATGGACAGGGATTTAGATTATACACCCGAGGCAACACTTAAAAGTACGGAAAGCCATCCCTGACGATAATTATGTCGTTAATATGGTATCCACCTTTATCAAAAAGGTCTCATTGTACTACTTTCCATCCTTTTTGGCGGTTTATACTGTAACTATTATAAAAGTTTAAATCTTAAAAAAATAATAAAAAATGGGAGAATTTCTCCCATTTTTTATAAATCAAAACCGTTGCTTTTTTCTTCAACTTTCTTTTTGAGCTTGGAAATAAATTCGTCAACTCCCATAGAAAATTGTTTGTCTCTTCCCAATACTCTTAATGTAATTGAATTGTTTTGTTTTTCTTTGTCTCCAACTATTATTAGGAAAGGAACTTTTGCTAATGAATGTTCTCTAATTTTATAATTTAAAGTCTCATTTGATAAATTTTTTTCAATTCTAAATCCTTGTTCTTTAAATTTAGAATATAATTCATTGCAATAATCTTCTACGTTTTCGTTTATATTTAAAATTACGCCCTGCAATGGATTTAGCCATAATGGGAATTTGCCTTCAGTGTCTTCAATTAAAATACCCATAAATCTTTCTATTGAACCTAATAAAGCTCTATGAATCATAATTGGCTCATGTTTTTCACCATCTTGTCCAATATAGCTCATTTTAAATCTCTTAGGTAAGTTCATATCAAGTTGAATTGTTCCAACCTGCCAATCTCTACCCATGGCATCCTTTAAAACAAATTCAAGTTTAGGTCCGTAGAATGCGCCTTCACCTGGAAATATTGTAAAGTCAAGATTTAGCTTTTTCATTGCATCGGCTAAAGCTTTTTCTGCTATATCCCAAATTTCTTCGCTGCCAATTCTCTTTTCTGGTCTAGTTGAAAGTTTTATAATGACATTTTTAAATCCAAAATCTTTGTAAATGTTTAAACAAAATTTTGTAGTTTCAATTATTTGTTGTTCAACTTGATCTGGCGTGCAGAAAATATGGGCATCGTCCTGAGTAAATTCTCTAACTCTTAAAAATCCGTTTAGTGCACCGCTTGCTTCGTATCTGTTGTCCCTGCCAAATTCTGCCATTTTTATAGGCAAATCTTT
>CALXXG010000027.1 GCA_944392625.1 uncultured Rickettsiales bacterium | reverse complement strand
CATTTATGGGTAGCAAGTAATAGTATCGCATACAGCAGACCACATGCGCCCTAAAGGCGCTGCTAGTAGTATTAGGGCTATGCCCGAAAAAGAAGAACCACCAGCTAGGCTGGTGGGTTACTTTTTTTTGTGTTTTGAATAAAAATTAAAAAATTACTTTGCTGGAGCAAGAGTAAAAAATAATCTTTTACCTTCCATTTTAGGCTTTTCATCCATTTTAGCTGCATTGCCTAATGTCTCTATAATCTTATCTATTATAACTTGAGCTGTATCGGAATATGTAATTTCTCTTCCTCTAAACATAAAATTAAATTTTACTTTATCACCTTTTTCTAAAAATTTTAAGGCCTGTTTAAGTTTTGTATTAAAATCACCATCTCCAATGTTTAAAGACATTTTAATTTCTTTTACATCAATTACTTTTTGCTTTTTTTTCGTTAAATTAGCCTTTTTTTGTTCATCATATTTCATTTTGCTATAGCTTGCAATTTTACATACAACTGGATTAGCATTTGGTGAGACTTCTATTAAATCAAGTCCTGCTTCAAAAGCTAATTTTAATGCCTCGTTTATCGGAACAATTCCAACCATATTTCCGTTTTGGTCTATAAGTCTTGTTTCCGAAACTTTTATTTCTCTATTTATTCTTAATTCGTTTTTATTACCCAAGTTATTTTGTAGTAAATTATTAATAATGAATTTATTTTAAATTTATTTATTTTATTTTCAACAATATTTTAAAATCAGTATTATATATTTTTTTATAAGAAAATTACTTAAAAAAAGACTTGATTTTATAATAACTTCAACTATAAGTAGTATCAATTTCAATAACTATATCTGTTATGTCTAATGTAAAAAAATCTTCAAATACAAATAGTGGGACGGAAAAATTAGGAGTGATGGGATTGGCAGCAATTGTTGTCAGTTCTATGATAGGTGGAGGCATATTTAGTTTGCCGCAAAATATGGCGGCTAGCGCCTCAGTCGGTGCAGTGTTAATTGCATGGCTTATAACTGGTTTTGGTATGTTTTTTATAGCTAATACTTTTAGAACATTGGCATTAGCTAAACCAGATCTTACATCTGGTATTTATATGTATGCAAGAGACGGTTTTGGACCATATGTTGGGTTTTCAATAGGCTGGGGCTATTGGCTATGTCAAATATTTGGAAATGTTGGGTATGCAGTAATTACAATGGATGCTTTAAATTATTTTTTTCCAGGCTATTTTGCTGGCGGTAATAATATAGCATCAATTATCGGCGGTTCAATACTAATATGGTGCTTTAATTTTATTGTATTAAGAGGTGTTAAGCAAGCAGCTTTTTTAAATACAATTGGAACAATAGCAAAGCTTGTTCCATTAGCACTATTTATAATAGTATTAGTATTTGTCTTTAAAATTGATAAGTTTGATCTAGATTTTTGGGGTGATCAAATAATAAACGGTAAAACATTGGGCTCATTTGGCGGACAACTTAAATCAACAATGTTAGTTACATTATGGGCTTTTATTGGTATTGAGGGTGCTGTTGTTTTATCTGGAAGAGCAAAAAGTCAAGAAACCGTTGGAAAAGCAACATTTTTAGGATTTATTGGATGTTTGTCAATCTATATCCTTTTATCAGTTTTACCATTTGGCTTTTTAACTCAAGCAGAATTATCTGCTATTCCAAATCCATCAACAGCCGGAGTTTTAGAAAAAGTTATTGGCAAACCAGGCGCATGGATTATGAATATAGGACTTTTAATTGCCGTTCTTTCTAGCTGGTTGTCATGGACTCTAATTGCAGCAGAAATGCCTTTTGCAATGGCGCAAAATGGAAATTTTCCAAATGCATTTAAAAAGGAAAATCCTGCAGGTTCTCCTTCTGTTTCACTTTGGGTAACTTCAATAGTTATGCAGCTAGCAATGTTTATGGTTTATTTTTCAAATAATGCATGGAATACAATGCTTAGTGTGACGGGAGTTATGGTTCTTCCTGCATATTTTATGTCAACAGCATATTTATGGAAAATAGTTGAAGACGGTCAATATCCAAAAGATATTAGTATTGGAAGAGCTGGAGCTTTAATAACAAGTATACTTGGTTGTATTTATGCTTTATGGTTAATCTATGCAGCGGGCTTAACATATTTGTTAATGGCAATTGTATTCTTCACACTTGGTATTCCTGTGTATATTTGGACTCAAAAACAAAATAATCCAGGCAAACCAACTTCAAAGAGTTATGAAAAGGCAATAATGATAATTTTAGTATTATTATCAATATTTGCAATATATGCTTTTGCTAGAGGCATAATTAAAATATAATTTTTGTTTAACTCAGATATAAATATATTAATTATAAATTATATCTGAGTTTATTGTTTTAATAAACTTTTAATAAACATTATAGATTATAGTTAAATTTTTTATTGACTTTTATTTCACAATACTTAATACTATAAAATATCCGAACTTATTGTGCTGGTTAAAGATGAGTTGCGAAATCTTTAATTTTATTAATTATTAATTTAATCAGTAAGGAAAAAAGAATAATGACAACAATTAATCAATTGGTTAGAAAACCAAGACAAGATAAAAAAGAAAAATCTAAAGCCCCTGCAATGAAGGGTTGTCCTCAAGTTAGAGGTGTTTGTGTTAGGGTATATACAACAACTCCTAAAAAACCAAACTCAGCTTTAAGAAAAGTTGCCAGAGTTAAAGTAACAAATGGTTTTGAAGTTATCGCTTATATTCCAGGAGAAGGACATAATCTTCAAGAACATAGTGTTGTTATGTTAAGAGGTGGTAGAGTTCCAGATCTTCCAGGTGTTAGATACCATATTATTAGAGGTGTATTGGATACACAAGGTATTAAAGATAGAAAAGTTAGAAGATCTAAATACGGTACTAAGAAAGCTAAATAATAACTATTTGAGGATTAAAAATGAGAAGAAGAAGATCTCCTGTTAGAGAAATTATTCCTGATGCAAGATATAATAGCGTTATGGTTACAAGATTAATTAACTCTATTATGCTAGATGGAAAAAAATCAATTATAGAAAAAGCTGTTTATGGCGCTTTTGATATGGTACAAGAAAAAATGAAAAAAGAGCCTCTTGAGGTATTTAATGAAGTTATAGAAAAATTAACTCCAACCGTTGAGGTTAGAGCTAGAAGAATTGGTGGTTCAACTTACCAGATTCCTACAGAGGTTAAAGAAAGAAGAGGCGTTGCTCTCGCTTTAAAATGGTTAACTACTTCAATCAGAAAACAATCTGGTAAAAGTTTAGCAGAAAAAGTTTATAAATCTTTCAATGATGTTATGAATAATACAGGTTGGGCTTATAAAAAGAAAGAAGAAGTATTTAAAATGGCGGAAGCTAATAAAGCATTTGCACACTATAGTTGGTAATATAATTATAATTTTTACAAGAATAAAATTACTATTTTAAAAAAATAGTAATTTTATTGTATATTTGAAATACAATTTGTGCGTGGATTTAGCTTAATTTTAGTGAAAAAATAATACGACTTAATTTTTATTTTTCTATGACAATCCTTATTTTAGTAATCTGTTCATTCATCTGGAGGAGCAAGTTTACAATGATAATCATTTATAATCGTTATTGAACTTTTATTGTACATTGTTTGTTTTATAATCTTTTTTATTTTATGTTACTTTTAATATTTCTCATATATCCCTTGTTTTTTATAGTTTTATTTTATATATAGTAAAAATATATTAATAATTAATGTATATAATAAATGCAAGGTATAAAGTATAATAATTGCATACAGTATTTTAGTATCAAAAATAAAATATCTATAAATAATAGCATAAATAATAATAGTATAAATAATGTAGATAAAAATATAAATACTATAAGTAATAATATAAATAATAATAATATAAATAATAATATAAGTAATAATAACACTAACAATAAATTATCAGCTTTTTCTCTTATAGAGTTATCTATAGTATTAATTATAATAGGACTATTAGTAGCAGGTATTACAAGCGGATAATCTCTTATAGAAAGTGCTAAAGCTAGGGCAGTAATGAATGAAGCTAGAGGATATATACAAGCAGTTAATACCTATTTTGCTGCAAATGGAAGGTTGCCGGGGGATCCGGATAATACGGGAACTATGGGTGCGAATTCATCTAGTTATTTTACTAAAGAAGATTATCTAATCGGATATGTTCATGGTAACGAACATCGTTTAGCACCATGGGTTGATTTAAATAGAGAGACTATAATTAATTATGACTATAAGAATGAAATATCTTTTACCGGCAAAGAATCAAAATATATTAAAAAAGCAGTATATCAATTTATTTATAATTATACCATCGATGACTGTTATTCACCAATTAATGATTATAGAAAAGATTTTTTATATAAAAATGTTATGGCATTAGCTGCACGATATGATGGATATATACCATCAAGAATTGCTGCTAATATAGAGGAAAAAATGGATGATAAATCACTTAATACTGGAAATGTTAGAATTGGTTTGTGCTCAAATACTATTCCAGAAAATGAGGCTTTAAGTGATGATATTATTTTGAAAGCAGAGTATAATTATGATTTTGATATTGTCTCATATGAAAATTTAGTTAGTTCAAACAATGGCGCTTGCAAAGAGATAGATTTTGAGCTGGATATATAAAATATTCATAATTTGGTATATATTTATTTTTTTATAATTTATTCAATTTTTATTAAAAACTTTAATAAAAGCTTGATTTTTAAAATAATAAGTGATAATCTATAACATGCGTTTGCCAATAAAGTGGCTAAAATGCAAGGATGATGTCCATTATATGGACCTCTCATTGGATTTTTATATATAGCTGAAGAGCTATTTTATTAAAATTAATAATTTGAAAATGAAGAAAAAAGAAGGTATTAAAATAACTTTGAAGGCTTTTGATAGCAATATTTTAGATCAAGCTGTTCAAGAGATTATTGGTACTGTTAAGAGAACTGGCGCTGTTGTTAAAGGACCAATTCCTTTGCCTACTAATATTAAAAAGTTCACGGTTATTAGATCTCCGCACATCTATAAAAGAAGTATGGAACAGTTTGAAATTAGATCAATCAAAAGATTATTGATCATTATTCCTACACCACAAACAGTAAATGCTCTTATGAGTTTGAATTTATCAGCTGGTGTTGATATTAAAATAGCACTAAATGGGGTAAATGAATAATGTTAGGTATAGTTGGTAAAAAAATAGGAATGAGTAGAATATACGACAGCAAGGGTGCTGTTATTCCTGTTACACTTATTCAGCTCTATGAATGCTGTGTAAGTGATGTTAATCCTTTAGAAGATAAAGATTATGTTAATGTGGTTTTATCCTATGATAAGCCAAAAAATCCAGAAAAAAAATTAAGTAAATCCGTTCTTGGAATTTATAAAAAGAAAAACCTAGAACCTTACTCAAAAATGACTACTGTTAGAATGTCTAAAGATAAAACTTTTAATATAGGTGATATATTAAAGGCTGATTTATTAGAAGGCACTCCATTAGTTGATATTACTGGTATTAGTAAAGGTAAAGGTTTTGCTGGTGGTATGAAAAGATGGAACTTTAGAGGACTTGAAGCTTCTCACGGTGTTTCTGTTACTCATAGATCTATTGGTTCTACTGGTAATAGAATGAGTCCTGCTAAAGTATTTAAAGGTAAGAAAATGCCTGGACAATTGGGAGATGAACAAGTTACAGTAAAGAATTTAAAGGTTGTTGATATTGATCCAACTGATAATATTATTTGTGTAAAAGGTGCTATTCCAGGATTTAAGGGTAGAGATGTGATAATAAAAACAGCAAAAAAGAGGTAGTTAAATGAAGATAAAGATTTTTAATTTAGGAAATGCTAATATATCTGAAGAAGATTTGGATATTATTGCGGAAAACCTCGCTGATAATCAAGATTTAATTGCATCAGTTATTAAATGGCAATTAGCAAATAGAAGAGGATTTTCAACAGCTAAAACTAAGACTGTTGATGAAATTGCTTATACTGGTAAAAAACCATTTGCGCAAAAAGGTAGAGGTTCTGCTAGACAAGGTAGTATGAAAGGTGCACAATTTGTTGGTGGTGCAAAAGCTCATGGTCCTAAACCTAGAGATTATTCATATACAATGCCTAAGAAAGCTGTTAAGAAAGCTTTAGCTTTAGTTATTAAAGATAAGTTTGCTAATGGTAAAGTATATGTTATTGAAGGTTTACAAGAATTGCCTATTAGCACTAAAGAATTAAATAAAAAATTAGTTCAACAGGAAATTGTTAATCCTTTAGTTGCTTGTCAGGAAGTGGCTGATAACTTTATTAAATCTATCAGAAATATTAAAGGTGTTAAATCTTTGAAGGCTGATGCATTGAATGTTTATGATTTAATGGATCATGATTTCCTATTGCTTGATAGATCTGCTTATGAAAAAGTAAAGAAAGAGGTATTATAATGAGTTTAGGAAAAGAGTTTGATATTATAGTCCGAACTATTACTACTGAAAAAACTGCAAAGTCAGCTGCTGACAATAAATTTTATTTTGAAGTTGTTGGTTCTGCAACTAAGGATAGTGTAAAAGAGGCAATTCAAAGTATTTTTGATGTTATAGTGGAAAATGTAAATATCATTAATACTGAAGGAAAAGTTAAAAGATTTAAGGGAACTAAAGGTAAAAGAAGTTCGGTTAAAAAAGCTGTCGTTACTGTAAAAAAGGGACAGGATATTAATTTAGGTAAATTGGAGTAGAAATATGGCTATAAAAAGTTATAATCCAGTTACTGCTGCACAAAGAGGTTTAATTGCTATTGATAGAGAAGAACTTTATAAAGGTTCTCCATTAAAGATTTTGACTGAACCTTTGAAAAGCAAAGCTGGTAGAAATAATAAAGGACAGATTACTGTTAGAAGAAGAGGCGGTGGTCATAAAAAATCTTATAGAATTATTGATTTTAAGAGAAATAAATTTGATGTAGTTGCTACAGTTGAAAGAATAGAATATGATCCAAATAGAACAGCGTTTATAGCTTTAATTAAATATGATGATGGTGTTTATTCATATATTATAGCACCTAATAAACTAGCTGTTGGAGATAAGGTTTGTTCTTCAAAGAAATTGTTAGATATTAAACCTGGTAATACAATGCCAATGTCAATTATTCCAGTTGGTACTTTAATTCATAATATTGAGACTAAGGCTGGAGCTGGTGCAAGTTTAGCTAGAAGTGCTGGTTCATTTGCACAATTGGCAGGTAAAGATAATGGCTATGCTATATTAAAATTACAATCTGGCGAAATTAAAA
>CALXXG010000026.1 GCA_944392625.1 uncultured Rickettsiales bacterium | reverse complement strand
CAACTTCTGCTTCGTGCTTCATCCTCGTTTCACTCGGTTGGCACTTTGCCCAACGACAAGCTACCGAAATCAAGCAAATACGAAGCAAAAACAAACGAAGCTTGCTTCAGTTTGTTAACTTGTTGGTTTGCGAAGTATGATGTGAGCAAAGCGAAGCTCAAGCTTGTTTCGGTTGGGCTTCGTGCTTTACTATCAGGGAAAGGAAGGATTATTCGTGTATAGTTGTCACTATAAAGCGAATAATCTAAAAAATAGTATCCCTGTTATTCTAAATTATTTTATTCATTATTGTTTTCAGCAAGCTTTCTAGCTTCTTCATCACTAATTAAGGCGTCAATAATCTCATCTAAATTTCCTTCGTTTGTAATTTCGTCCAATTTATATAGGGTTAAATTGATTCTGTGGTCTGTAACTCTTCCCTGTGGATAGTTGTAGGTTCTAATTTTTTCAGATCTGTCGCCACTGCCTATTTGTTCTTTTCTATTGCTTGCCCTTTCGGCATCTTTTTTGCTTCTTTCCAATTCATATAGCTTGGAACGAAGTATTTTCATGGCTTTGTCCATGTTTTTGTGCTGAGATCTTTCGTCCTGCTGTTGAACAACTATTCCTGTAGGCAAGTGCGTGATTCTAACGGCACTGTCAGTGGTGTTTACACCCTGCCCGCCTGGACCGCTGGCTCTGCAAATGTCAATTCTTAAATCCTTATCTTCAATCTTTATGTCAACGTCTTCGGCCTCAGGCAATACTGCAACAGTGGCAGCAGAGGTATGGACCCTGCCCTTTTGTTCTGTTTCAGGTACTCTTTGAACTCTGTGGGCGCCTGATTCAAATTTCAGTCTTTTGAAAACATTTTGCCCCTTTATAGAAATTGTGGCCTCTTTTACACCTCCTAAATCGCTTTCGTTTATATCCATTACCTCAAACTTCCATCCGTTTCTTTCGGCATATCTTTGATACATCTTAAATAAAACGCCACCGAATAAGGATGCCTCTTCACCGCCTGTTCCAGCCCTGATTTCAAGGATAGCGTTTTTTTCATCAGCCTCATCCTTAGGCAAAAGCAAAATTTCAACTTCTCTTTTTAACAAGGGAATATTTTTTCTAAGTTCGCCGATTTCATCCTCAATCATTTTTTTTGTGTCAGTATCATTTTCTTCCTTAAGCATGTCTTCGCAATCAATTAAAGATTGTTCGGCATTTTGAAATTCTTTTATTTTTTCAACAATTGGTTCTAGGTTTGAATGCTCTTTTGAGTACTTGACAATTTCATCACCACTCAAATCCGGCTGCTGCAATTTACCGCTTAAATCATCATATTTTTTAACTAAATCATTTAATCTATCCGAAAAACTCATTTTACATCATAATTTTACATTAACTATTATTTTAAAATAAACTATAATAAAATCAATAGTAAAATATATAAAACAATATAAAATAAATATTTAAAATTCCGTATTGGTTTAAAAAGCATGCAAAACAGCTAATGATACTAAAATATGTATTATAATTAATAAAAGCTATTAATTATAATACATATAGGAAAAATTGTTATAGTTTTTATATTTGTTTTACTAATAGTACAAATATTGTTATTATTAAGAACTTCGTCCTTCTATAGCTTGTGATGCCTTATTCTTAAGTGTTGACTGTCTTGCACCATTTTCAGCAACCTGCATTCCTTGAAGTCCTTTTAATTTATCTTTTACAACATCTTTTAGTTGGTTTATTTGTTCTCTTTCTTTTTTCTCATCATTTTCAAGAATATTGTCAATATCAATATCTGTTTGTTCCGGTGTATTTTTATCGTCAATAAGATCTCTTTCAATTTCATCATTAAATTCTTTATTTTGAAGTTTTACTACTTCTCCTATAACCGCGTTCATAAGTTCTTTTTCTACTATTTGACCTTTTATTCCAAGCTCTTGTTTTAATTCAAAAATAGCTTTCATTGTTCTAGGATCACTCATGGCATGCAAACGATCAGTTTGCTGTTGCTGATCTTTCAATATTTCATCAATACTTTTTTCTGTATTTTCTGTATTTTCAATTTTCTCAGGATTGTCTTGTCGTATTTGAGTATTTTTTTGTTCTTTTTTATTTTTTACTTCTTCTATTTTTGTCTGTATTTTATTCTTTAAATTTGAAATTAAAGAATGAGAAGCTTCTTTTAATTTGCTAAAACTAGTTTTTAAAGATTTTGCAGCATTTTTCAATGAATTAACAAAAGTTTTTCCAGCTTGAGCAAATTTTTGTTTTATATTAGGTCCATTTTGTTGTGTAGGAGTAACTTGCTGTTGAGTCGGTTGTTCTACAGGGGCAATTTGCTGTTGTTTAGGTTGTTCTTGAATTTGTTTTTTGTCCGGTTGTTTTATTGTTTGCTTTTGCGCTGTCTGCTGTTGTTTTTGAGCATATACCTTTTTAGCGTTTTCTTTAGCTTCTTTTAATATTTTATTCGCTTCTTCTTTACCATATTTTTTTATTAATTCTTGAGTTTTATTTTTAAAATCTTCATGTTGTTTTTGTAAATTTACTCTTCTAAGTATAGATTTTTCTTTTATAGTTAATCTTTTTAAAAAACTGTTTGCAATAACTAAATTAGATTTTGCACTACTTACAAAAAGATCATTATCTCTATTATACTTTTTTTTATATTCATTATTTAATTTTAAGTTATTTTTTGCTTTATTTCGGTAATCATTATATTCAGTTGTGTAATTTTTTAATTCTTTCAATATATTATCACTATCTTGCAAAGATAATATCTTGTTTACATAATTCTGTGCTAATGTCTTATCCGGGTATATTAATTTATAGGCATCTCGAATAATTTTTTCCTTTTGATCGGCTGTTAAATTAGTATTATCAGTCATAACTGTAAAAAGTTGTTTTATATGACATAATTATATAAAACTAAAAAAGTATTTTGTCAATATAATATTAATAGAATATCAATATTATTTAATTTTTTAAATATTTTCAGTTTTATATTTATAGATATATAATTTTAGTAAATATTGTGATAAAATGCATCTTATTAAAGTGTAACTAAAAATTATTTAGAAATTTTTGATATTAAAAATTATGACATATTACTGCTAAATTTATTAAAAAAATAAAAAATACATAATATCTTTCCTTTGTCTTCAACATATTGCAACAACAAATAAACAATAATTGATTACAATACATAAAAATATTAATAATAAAAGTTATAAATTAATATAAAATATCAATATTAAATAGATTAAAAATTAGGTTTTAATAAAAGCAAGCCCTAAATGTCGGAAAGCTTGATGCTTGCATCAAAGCTTGACGACTTATTGGCGCAGTTTGCCGTAGCGAAGTGGAGGAACAACAAGCCCTAAATGTCAGACAATGGAATGCTTGCATTCCAATTGGATGACTTACGGGCAAAGTTTGCACAAGCGAAGCACGGTGTCAAACAGCCCTAAATATAAATATAACCCACCAGCTAAACTAGTGGATTATGTTTGTATATAAAAATCAGGGCTAATTAATAGCACCTGATTAGAAGTATTAAATACTATGAGTATAATTTTTATTGTTGTTTTTATTTTTGTTTGAAAATCTGTCCATGATATTTTTCTTGACAAAAACTTTCAATTTTGTAAATGCGTCTTTAAAAATGTTTGATCTTTTCTTAATGGCCGTGTATGCCTGTTGTAATGTTTTAACATTATCTTTATTAAAAGTCGCTTGTTTTTCTTTTGTTTTTTCTTTTACTTGTTGTTTTGTATCAACTATTTGCTGTTGCTCAGAAGGTCTAACTTGAGAAGAATTTTCTTTAGATTGTCTAAGATCTTTTCTTCTTAATAATTCTTTAGTAAGATTATATTGTGCGGTAAGCATCCTGCCGTCTAAAAGTTTTAGTGACGATAAAAACATATCCTTGTCATGTTTTTTATATTTACTATTATTTTTTATAGATTGCCTAGCTTTGTTGGCATAAAAGTTGCAGCTATTTATATTTTGTTTCATTTGGTCAATAAATTTATCATCTGCAATGTAAGCAACTTCTTGCATTTTTTCTTCAGTCATATTCTTAACTGTATCTTTTGTTTGTGAATAATAGTTTAAAATACCATAGGCTTGTTTGATTACTTCTAATTTTTGATTAGTACTATATTTATTTGCCATAAAAAAGAAAAATTATTGATGTAATTATATTATATATAATAGATTTTATATTGTCAATAATAATTACATTTTAAGATTATTAAAAAATAGTTTTTGTTGTAATGTTATACGTCCCAATGATATTTTTTGCAGCGTTTAAACAATTGGCTAGCAATAATAGAGTAATATTTATTTTTTAAGGCTAAAATATAAAATCATATGAATAAAAAAGTACAATTTATAAATATATTTATAGTCTTGTTTTTTTAAAACAATAATTTTTAAGTTTATTTATCTAAAGGCAAAACTAATAGTTTGGCTTAAAAACTAAAAATATAATTATTATATTAATAATATATTTTTAGTTTTATATTTTATAAACTACTAAAAGCTGCCTTTTACTATTTCAAAAAATTCTTCACCTTTCATGCTGGCGCCACCAACAAGAACGCCGTTTACATGTTTTAAATGTAGAATATCTTTTGCATTTGATGATTTTACAGAACCACCATAAACAACTTTTAATTCGCTTGTTTCTACATGTCTCATTTTGTGTAGAATATCTTTTATATAGCCTTCCATTTCATCAATTTCAGCCTCCGTTGGAACTTTGCCTGTGCCAATAGCCCATACCGGTTCATAGGCTATAATTACACTTTTTAGATCAACGCCTTCTGTTGAATTTAAAACCTGCTCACCAACAACTTCTAAGTGTTTTTTTGCCTCTCTTGTAGCTAAATCTTCACCAATGCATATTAGCGGAGTTATGCCATAGCCTAAACATTTTGTCGCTTTTTTAGCCACTAAAGAATCAGTTTCGTGCTGATATTGTCTTCTTTCTGAATGTCCAACAAGCGTATATTTGCAACCAATTTCTTTCAAAAATGCAGGGCTTGTATTTCCTGTAAAAGCTCCTTTTTCTTCATAGTACGCATCTTCTGCACCAATAACAACTTTAAATTGTTTCATCTTTGCATTATATTCTTCAGCTTTTTTCATTGCATATTCAATATAAATATCAGGAAGACATATTAAAATCAAAGGTATCTTATCATTATCAATTTGATTGTTTTTTTCAAACTCAATTGCACTTTTTGTAAAATCTTCAAACCATTGATCAATCATGTCTTTTGAACCATTCATCTTCCAGTTTCCAGAAATTATAGTAGTCATATTTTAAAAAATTATTGTCAATATTTTATACAATATAACTAAGTAATTAATTTTCAATATAAAATTGACTTTTATTTAAAAAAGAATAATTTATATAATTATATAATAAATTATGTTTTTTTATGGGATTCATTGTAAAGACAGTTAATGGTAAAACTCCAAAAATTGAAAATGCATTATACATTGCAGACTATTCATTTATAGCTGGCGATGTTAGACTTGGAAAAAACGTGACCATATGGTCAAACACAAGCCTTAGAGGTGATCTTGCCTCAATAGTAGTTGGTGAAAATTCAAACATTCAAGAAAACACGGTAGTTCATACATCAGCCTGCGAAGATTGGGATTGCACAAAAAATCCTAAAGGACACGTCATTATTGGCAACAATACAACCATAGGCCACGCTTGCATCATACATGCCTGCCGTATTGGCAATGATTGTTTAATTGGCATGGGAACAGTAATTGGAGACAATTGCATAATTGAAGACGGTGCATTTATTGGCGCAGATTCTAATTTAACTCCACGCACTATAGTCAGAAGCGGCGAGTTATGGTTTGGAAATCCAGCAAAATTTATGAGAAAACTTAGAGATACAGACTATGAATACATTGAAGAAGGCGCACTCAATTATATAAGACTTGGAAACGAATATAAGAAGTAAACTTTATGCCAATATCTCCTGATGATTTAAAAGAATGGGAAAATTTCAAAAAAGAATGCAAATCTACCAGAAATTGCAATCTCAAAAACATCAATGATATTGGCAAAAAGCTAATAAAAACAGTAAAAGAAAATCTAAAGCATAAGCGTGAAGAAATATCAATCAATAGTAATTTTGATAATCAAGAATATTTTTTACTAGAAAAAGGTACAACTCTTGGTATAGACAAACTATCTGACAAAAAGTTAAAAAGCGGTAATTTCAAAATAGATTACAAACTTGATCTGCACGGCATGACACTCAATGAAGCCTATGAAAGATTGAAAGTATTATTTGAAACAGCTGAATCAAAAGGCTTTAAATGCCTATTGATTGTAACAGGGAAAGGTCTGCATTCAAAAGATAAAACTATAAAATCAAGCATTACAGAATGGTTTTCAGAACCATATTTTTCAAATAAAATTATAAAATATATAGATGCCCATAAAAAACATGGTGGCACTGGCGCATTATATGTACTTTTAAAAAATAGATAATTTTTATTTTTTGTCAGCAAACTATTTATCCGGAATACTTCTATTACAAATGAAGACAAAAGTTTTACTGAAATTTAATTTTTTATGATTATCTGCTGAAGGCCAATTTTCAATTTATAATTTTCAATTTTATTATATTACTCACAACGGGTGTAATTTTTAATTTATATATCAACCCACGGCTAACTTCGTCAGCACCTCCATTATAAGAGAAGATAAAAGGCCTAAGCAAACTCTTAATCATCTTCTTAACCCACCGTCCCACTGTGACACCTCCCTTGCAAAGGGAGATGAATCTCCCTTGTCACATTCACAGGGGGTGAAGATAGAATGGTCCCTTCACAGCCGGAACTTCACCGAACAACAAGTTTGTGATTGCAAA
>CALXXG010000025.1 GCA_944392625.1 uncultured Rickettsiales bacterium | reverse complement strand
AGAAAATAAAGATGATTTTTAGTAATTATTATAAAAATTGTTCTAGATCGTTTTTTAACGATTGCCATTCTTTATGTTTTCAAATTTTTCTCATATCAAAAAAAATTAAAATTAAAAAATCTATAAAATGGGATACTGTTCATTAAAGTAAATGAGTAAATTTTTTTATTACGAATAATTTATTAATCTATATTAATAAAAATGGAGAACAGCATATGGATTTTTTTTACAGAAACCATAGGGATATGGCAAATAATACTTTAGTATCTGTTTTAACTGAAGCAGGACTAGCAGAATATTTTGAAATTAGAAAATTAGAAGAACCAGAATTAACAAAAAATATGAGTTTAATAATAGACTATGATGTTAATGCAACTCCTGAATTTTCTAAAAATATGCAAAATGAAATTAAAACTACGTTGTTAAAAAGTTCGGACGATAAAAGAAGCGATTATGTTATTCATAGAGACGTTCATACAGTGAGCTTAATTAGAGAAAAAAATAAGTTTTTATTATTAGATTCTTATAATGCCCATGGAACAAAAGATATGGAACATATTCCTTTATTAAAAATAATAAGAGAATTATTTCCGACGGGTGAAATATATACATTACATGATAAAATGCAGAAAGATTATTACAATTGTAGAATTTTTTCAATAGAAAATTTAATAGAAATAGAACGATTTTGTAAGTTTCATAAATGTGATTTATCGGATGTAATAGAAAGTAATAAAGATATATGTTTTTATAATTTTGATAGTGATAAAGAGAAGTTTTATAAGGAATTGAATGTTAATCCAATAGGGACTCCTTTGCCAATAATACCAAAAATTCAAAGTATTAGGCAGATAGAAAAAATTACAAAGGAGTTTAAACTGTTGAAATTTAAAAGAACCAAGTTCCAAACATATTTTGACTATTTAGTAAAAAATATTAAAATTGATAACAATGGAAAAGCTATTAATTGCACTATTGAAAATCAATCTATAAAAATAGAAAAACAAATATCTTTTTTACAAAAGATTATTAAAATGCCAAATGGCAAGGATAAAGATTATATTATGCAAAAAAGCTTTGTTAATAAGTTGAAAATTAATAATGAAATAAAAAATATACATTATTATTCTGGAAAAAATTAATATAGCATTTTTAATGATTTGGTATTAATATATTAAAATCCACCAGATATCTGGTGGATAAATTTGATAACTAAAATGATAAATAATAGACTAAACATTTAAGTAAGCAGTCATATCTACAGATCTAATTAATTCATCAAGAGTAGTTATCCCCTTTATTACTTTTCTAGCTCCATCAATTTGCATTGTGATATAACCTTTTTTTTCAAGATATGCAAGAATTTCTTTTTTTCTAGCTTCTCTAACTATCATATCGTCAATTTCCTTATCAACATCAAGCACTTCAACTATAGCAGTTCGCTGAACATATCCTTTTCCTTTACATTTGTCGCATCCTCTTCCTCTATATAGGTGGGTAACTCCTGCGACTTCTTCTTCACCTAGTACTTTTGTTAATATTTCTTTCTCTTCAGGTGTTATTGGATATTCATATTTGCAGTGAGGGCATATCATTCTAGCTAATCTTTGTGCTACAACTGCAATTAAAGCACCTGACAACAAATATGGTTGTACACCTATCTGTAAAAGTCTTGGAATAGCTGAGAATGCATCATTGGTATGTAAAGATGTATAAACTTGGTGTCCTGTCATTGCAGCCTGCACAGCAGCAATTGCAGTTTCTTGATCCCTGACCTCACCTACCAATATAACATCGGGGTCTTGTCTTAAAAGAGTTCTAATGCCTTCAGCAAATGTAACGCCAATTTCTGGATTAATATTTGACTGTCTGATCAATGGAAGACGATATTCTACAGGGTTTTCCAAAGTCATTATATTAATATCCATACTATTAATCATATTAAGAAGCGTATAAAGAGTTGTTGTTTTACCAGAACCGGTAGGACCAGTTAAAATCACAATACCATCAGGCCTTTTTATACATTTTTGAATAATAGCAATATTTTTTTCATTAAATCCTAATTTATCTAATGATAAAATAGATTGCTTTTCATCCAAAATTCTCATAACAATATTTTCACCGGCAACAGTTGGTTGTGATGAAACCCTGAAATCAATACTTCTTCCTAAAATATTACTTTGAATTCTTCCATCCTGTGGTTTTCTTGTTTCAGCAATATTCATACCGGCCATAATTTTAATACGTACAGCAATTGAAGCCCAATACTTGTTATGGAAAGTTCTTATCTGTTCCATTTTGCCATTGATTCTATACCTAAGCCTTAAGAAAAAGTCTTCAGGTTCAAAGTGCAAATCAGAGGCACCACTTCTAACAGCGTCAGTAAGCAAAGCATCCACAAGACGTACCATAGGACTTTTATAATTTCCCTGCATACTTTCTTGTTCATCAAAATCTTCTGACTTTGCACCTTCAATTTCTTTTAGAATACCGTCAATTGACATTTCATAATCATAATACTGATCAATTGCTTTCAGTATATCTGTTTCTGTAGCAAATACAGGTATTATTTTAAAATGTGGCGGAAAGAATCTTTTAATTTGATCTAATGTTATAATATCGTATAAATCTGATATAGCAACAGTTATGCTATTTTTTGTAAAAGATACTGGAATTACTTTATTTTGCAAAGCAAAGCCTTTTGGTATTTTATGAACAAGTCTTTGATCTATCATTGATGATTTTAGATCAAATTTCTGACTACCAGCTTGCGCACTTAAAACTTCACCAAGCATTGAATCCGTGATAAGACCCATTTTAACAAGGATATTACCAACACTTTCAGTACTGTTTCTATCTTTCTTTTCTTTTAAAGCTACATCTAATTGATCTTTTGTAATAATTTTTCTTTTTAAAAGAAGTTCACCAATATCAGTTTCATTGAGAGATTTACTGGTTTGCGCGCTGTTTACAGCATCAATATTTGTTTTTGGTGTTGATGTGTTTGCCTGCGGAGTTGCTGGAGATTTAACGTTTGCTGTTGTATTAGCTACAGTCTGTGGCGTTTTTATCTCTTGCACATTTTGAACATTATTATTGTTGCCATTAATTTCTGCCATAAATTAATATTCCAAAATATTTAATAAACTTTGTATTTGAGTTAATATAACATATGCATCAAAAAAACCAATTAAAATATAAGCTGGTTTTGAGTCCCATCCTCTTAATAACAAAAGTTTTTGTACATTTTCTTTTCTTTGTTCTTTCTTTATATCCTCTATTTCTTCTTTTGTCTTTCCGGCATATAATTCTTTTTTTGTTGGTTTAACTACTCTATATTCTGGATGAACTTTTAAAGTTTTTTTTATTGAGAATAAATGCCATACAAAATATGCCAATATAATTAAAAGTAATATAACAGCTATAAATTTATTTTTAATTGAGTTTATACTAGGTTGCAGAAAAAATGCTATTATAATTCCCGGTAAAACACCCCATAAATAAAGCATTATATTAAAATTAGCCTCGCCTTTAGAAATTAACAAAAAATAATTTATGATTTTTTTAAAAAAAGAAATTACTTTATCTTTTAAGTATCCTTTATTCATAATAAACGTACCAGTAATTATCATAATAATATTAATAAACTAATTTTTTTTAAATACAAGATAAATTATATTTTTTTTATTGACATTTAAAAAAGTATAGTTTAAAATATTCTAAGCTAAGACCCCTTAGTCTAGCGGTTAGGACACTAGGTTTTCATCCTGGCGACACGGGTTCGAGTCCCGTAGGGGTCACCACTTATATTTATCATCATATTTTTATATATTATAAGCTTTTTCAATTTTTATATTATTATTGTTTTCTGGTTAGTGTTTTTTTGTTTTATATTATCATGAATATTGTTTTCTATATATTCTATTGATGATTCTATTGATATTCTTTCTGATGGCAATATTTTTAGCATATTTTTTATTAGTGGCTTATAATCTTCATACTGTTTAGAGGTATATTTGTCTATTATATGCTCCAAATATTTTTGAGCATCATCAAAACTGTCATTAAAAGATCTTTTATCTTTAATCATAGCATCAACTATTAATAAGGATGAAAGGAGCCCTTTTTCTTCTGTAGCTACTAAAGTAAATAATAGCATTCCAATTGACCATACATCAGATTTTTTTGTAAGTTTGTATTTATCGCTTAGAACATAATTTATTTTTTCTGGTGCTATATAAATTCTTGTTCCAAAATTTTGTGCTTCCTTATCAACTGTTATATCCTGTATAAGTCCGAAATCGCAAAGCACATAAGTTTCTTCATTGTTTGGTAATTTTCTATAAAGTACATTAGGTAGTTTTATGTCATTATGTATTAAATTATTGTCATGTAATTTTTTTGTTGCGTTTAGAACATCTAATATAACCTTTTTCCTATTTATGATTGTTATGCCGTTCTTTTTTTCGTCTAAGAACATTTTTTTTAGAGATTCATTATAATATTCCATTATTACAACTTTAGATTGTTTATCACAATATAAAACATTTGCTAAGTGTGGATCTAATATATGCTTCTCAGCATAAATATTTTCTCCAATGACAAATTTTCTATCTTCATCATGCAATAATCTATTAACTTTTATAGCTAAATTATAGTTTATGTTGTCTATTGTATGGGCTTTTAAAACTGTACCAAAACCACCATTAGATATAGTTTTGCAACGTATTTTTTTATCTGATTCAAATATTTTTGTTTTAATTCTTGGAGATATGTTCAATTCGTATTCATCATCAAGATCAAAATAACCACTTGATTCTTCGCTTAAAGAGCTGCCACTATGTGTACTTAAATCATGAGTAATACTTGTGTTATTTTTTTTAATTTTTAAGTTTTCAATAGGACTATATTGATTTTTGCTATTAACTATCATAAATATTACCTCTATTATTAAGCGACTATTTAATCTTTATTATACAATACAATTTACTTAAAATTTATCATTTTTTGCATGATAGCCGTATATAAAAATATAGCGGTTTAGAAATTATACAACCTAAATAGATATATGTCAATAGTTAAAATAATTTTATTATAAAATGTCGCATATAAAAATATTAAGGTATTAATAAGTAAAAGTTGACAATTAAAATTATAGGCCATTATAATTAAATAAGAAAAAAAGTTAAAGATTTATGTATAAAACTGCTTTTTTATTATCATTATTGATTTTGTCTGGTTGCTATAAATTTAGAGAAACTAATAGACTGGCTATACCGCCTATAGCACAGGATGAAATAAAAACAACAAATATAGAAAAATGAAACAAATTACAGAAATTACACCAAGTTTATTTTATTATATTCAGTATTTATTAATAAATTCTGGTAATGATTCTGATAAATCAAGTTTTGCAGAAATACATGAAAGATTATATAGACCAAAGATTTTTACTCCAGACGAGTTTGCGGAAGAGGTATTTTATGTTATTTGCGTTGCGGGTTTTAAACAAACTACTGCAAAGAAAATGTGCAATAAAGTTATGGATTATATAAAACAAAATCCACAACCAAATTTTGATGATTTGATTAAAATTTATGGAAACGTTAATAAAGTTAATGCCATTATTAAAGTATGGAATAATAGAGTGGAATTGCATGATGAATTTTATAAATTATCAACTCCAGAAGAAAAGCTAGATTTTTTATCAAAGTTGCCTCATATTGGGAATATAACGAAATATCATATAGCTAGAAATTTAGGAATTAATTTTGTAAAATATGATATATGGATTCAGAGGCTTGGCGTTGCTCTATATGGTAATTTAGAATACGCAGAAAAAGTAAGCAATAGTAAATTAAATCCTGAAATTAAAAATATGTGTGACAAAATGTTTAGTGATTTAGAAGCAAAAATTAATGAAAAGACAGGATATATAGACGTTGTTTTATGGAAAGCTTGTCAACAGGGACTTTTTGTAATAGACAAAGACAAAGTATTCTTTGATAACAATAAGTTCAAAGTTGAAAATGAACAAAAAATAGAATAAAGGCTTTAATCAAAATCCAATGTTTTTATAGGCATTACATGGATATTCTTTTCTTCATCTGTTGCAGTTTTTTTCTTTTTTCTTCTTCGTCTATCTCTTTTTATTTTTTTAATTTTACCAGCGTCTTCGTTTAATCTTGTTTTTATATATTCATCTAAATAATTTAACATTGGTCCAATATTTTCGTTTTTTTCAATGTTCATATTATCAAATGCCATTGTTTCAACATGTGACTCACTTTTATTTAGCAATTTTTCAATTATTTCTTCAACTGCATTCGGTAAATTGGCTTCATACACTATTAAACCAATAGAGGAGCATGGTACTATAAAATTAAAATCTTTTACTTTTGCAGGTGGAGAGAATAAAATATAATCTGATATTTCTGGTCTTCTCATGACAACCTGCAGTCCAACCCAACATGCAGAAAAGAAAGAAAACAACCATAATATTTTGCCTTCGCTGTATCTTTCATTAATCCAATTTAAAACAGATATTACTTCAAATAGCTCTTCTTCTTTTTTTTGACTTTGATCTGTAATAAAATTGTCGATTCTTTTAAAATTAAATGCGAATACAGAAAAATTATTACTAGTCAGTACCGAAATGACTGATTTAATTGATTCTGGTATTTCATCTGTTTTTGATTCTGGATATAAAATTAAAACAATTGGCGAAGTAGGATTTCTATCTTGGTAGAATTTTCCTTTTAACTTACAATTAGGTCCTTTAAAGATTATGTCAGTCATATTTTTAAAAAGGTAATTTCATATTTTTTAAATTTAATCCACCAGTAGCATCGCTCATTGAATCATTTGCTGCTTTATCAAGTTTAGTTTTTGCATCATTGAAAGCTACTATTATAAGATCTTCAAGCATATCTTTTTCTTCTGGGTCTATAACTGATTTGTCAATATTTATTGATTTAATCATTCCTGTTCCCATCATTTTAACTGAAACGGCATTATTTCCAGCACTTCCATCAAACTCACTTTTTTCAAGTAGCTCTTGATTTTCTTGCATTTTTTTCTGCATCTGTTGTGCTTGTTTCATCATTTGTTGAATGTTCATTTTAACTCCTGTTTATTGAATCTAATTTGTCATTTAATATAGATAACTGATTTAATAAAGCAATCATATTTTCTTTGATTTCGCTTCTTAAAAGTCCATTTCTTAAAAAATATAATTCTTTTTTTAAGTTGTTTGCAAAAATTAAATTTATAATAATAAATATTGTTATTGAAATCCATAAAAATACACTTGCTATAAGTAGATTTCTACTTTCTTTATAACTCATTTCTCTTATTTCTGATCTACTTTCTTCTATAAGTTTGGCTGTTTCACTTAGAATATCAGTCATATTTTTTGTAATAACTGCAGCCTCTTTTTTACCCCTTTCTCTTTCGGTATATAACTCCTGTAAAAATAGTCTAAAATCTCCCCTTATTTGTCTTTCAAGATCTGAAAATTGGTTAAAATTTTGATGTTGCGTTTCATTGTGTTGCTTTGTGGAAATATCCTTAATATTAATATCTTGAGTTTTATTAACTGTTAATGTTTTTGTCTCAGCCGCAAAAGTTCTAGTTCCATATAAAGCAAATAATAAAAGAAATAAGAAGAGATTTTTTTTCATTTTATATACCAATTTATTATTGATTACAATTATTTTAATGATGAAGAAAGTTTATTTATCTTTGCTTCAATTGCATCTAATTTTTTATTAATATTAGCTATTGCATCTCCATTTGTTGTTCCCAATAGTGCAGTTGATAATGATTTCATTTTACTATAGCTTCTCCAGAAAAAGAATACTAACAGGAATAAGCCTAAAATTAAGATTATTACAACTAATTTTATAATAAATAAGTAAGTTGGCAAATTATTCATTAAATTTTCTACTGTTGATATAACTTTATCTTTTGTTGCGATTAAACTATTATATTGACTTTGAGCGTCGTCAACTAATTTTTCAGCTTTGCCTATAATATTATTGTTAATTCTGTCGGTTGCTTTTTGAATTTCTGTATCAAATTTTTTTGTTATATTGCTTACATTTTTATCTATATTTTCTTGTAATTTTTGAATTTCTTTTTCTAATTTAGCTATTATTTCATCCTGTGCTGATTTTGCTGCTTGATTTAAAGTGTCACCTAAATCTACTTTTTTATTATTACTGCTAATTTTTATGTAATCGCCAAGATCTGCTGCATAAGAATAGCCCGATATAACAAAAAATATTAAAATATATTTTAGAAATTTCATATTTACTCCATAGTTGTTTTTATTTTATTGAATAACGTAACAAAACTTTTAGTTGTTGCTTCTTGTATTATATTAAAATCAATTTTTAAAAAGTCCACTAAATAATTAGCAATATTTTTTATATATTTTGGTTCATTTATTTGTCCTCTAAATGGTACCGGAGCTAAATAAGGAGAATCAGTTTCCAACAAAATTCTGTTTAGTGGAACATTTCTTATTATATTTCTAAGATCATCAGCCTTTTTAAAAGTTACTATTCCAGATAAAGATATATAACCTCCTAAGTCTAATCCAGTCCAGCATAATTCTTTTCCTGAAGAAAAACAATGCAAAACAAAGCTAAATTCTCCATTTTTCATTTCACTTTTTAAAATATCTATCATATCTTCATCTGCACTTCTTGAGTGTATTACAAGCGGTAGTTTTTCAGATCTTGCAACTTCAATATGAACTTCAAAATTTTTTCTTTGTTTTATTTTATCAACGGGTTCATAAAAATATTCCAGACCACTTTCACCAATACCTATTACTTTTTCTTTTTTTGCATATTCTTTCAAGATCTTCAATACATTTGTTTCATCAGTAATATTTGATGGGTGAACTCCAATACTTGCATAAACATTTTTAAAACTATTGGCGATATTTATTACATCATCAAACTCTGATATTTCTGTTGCAATATTATTAATAATAGCTACATTATTAGTGTTAGCATCTTCAATAACTTTGCTTAAATTTAATTTTTTTTCATCTCTTAAGGTTTTTAAATGACAATGAGAATCAACTAAAAAGTTATACATACTAAACCTATTTTTTTGATTTGCCAAAATTATTTATAGCTGCTTGATTTAACATAGCCTGTTCTTCTTTATTATTTCCTGATTCTTTTTCTATAACATCGTTTTCAATACTTTCTAATTTTATAAACATTAAAGAACTATAAATAAGGATAATATCATAAACACATAAAGATATTACATTGTATGTGAATTTTGTAAAAATAAATCCTAATTGCAGAGTTGTAATTATAATAAATTTATTTATAAAATATGCTATAATACATATTATTATTGTTAATAATGAAAATCTAATTAAATTACCAGATACTAAATTATAACTTCTTGCTAAAGCTTTTCCACCATTTAATACTTTTGGATCATTTTTTTCTTTATTATTAACATCACCAACAGCACATAAAAATACAGCAAAATAATAGTAAAAAAAGAATAAAATTCCAGGAATTACTAATAATAATCCCAAGAAAGATATAGATATTATATAAATAATCAAAGTTCCTAAAGTTGGAAGATACCTCTTTATGACAAGGCCAAATAGATCTTTTACATCATTTGTCCCATTATTTTTCATAACATAAATGGTATTTCCATATAAAATAATTTTTGCTGTTGAAAATAATGCTAAAAATATTCCATAATAGGCTATATTAAATGATAGTGGAGTTGAAAAAAACTTTAAAATAAATGATGTATAGGAAAAATTAAAAAATTTATTTATTATAAAAAAACAAACAATATTTGCAAATAAAATGTATAAAATATTTTTAAAATAATATTTAAAAGTTTTTTTTATATTTCTAAAAAGAAATAATCTAATATCAACTGAAATAGTATTCTTTTTTTTCTTCATAAGCTTATTTACATAGTTTAATCATATTATCATAGGCTTCGTTGAAGCCAATTAATGAATAGGTATCATTAGCCATAGTTCCAGCTTTTGAATAGCCTAAAACGTACATTTTTGCGCCAGTTTTCATTTGTTTAACTATTTCTACATCGTCGTTTCTGTCATATGTCCACGCTTTTTCTTCAAGGGTAAACATTGGAAATTTTCTTTTCAAAATAGAAACTTCAACATCCCTATCTGGATCAAATAAAAAACCAGAGCTTAAACTAACTTCATCAAAATCAGCACCTTTTGTTCTCATGACAATAAAATATGGCTCTCCTCTTTTTTTATAATTTCCTTCTTTATTAATTGGCAACGAGGCAACATAACATATTTCTTTGCCATTTACTGTAGTTTTAAATAGTGTCCAATCTTTATGAATGGACACTGGAGTAGATGCAAATACGGCATCTATTTGAAAAAACAAAAATAATAAAGTTATAAATATTTTATTTTTCATAGACTGCTATTTATTATTATTTTTTGTGTCTTCCGCTGAAGTTTTTTGTTGATCGTGTTTATAGTCTGATTTTGCGATATTCTTTATGTCATTGACTCTTTTTAAGTCACCTTCAATTGAAGCGCCATCCTCAACACATAATGAAATATATTCTAATGTTCCTTTTATATCGGCTTTGCCAGATATATTTATTCTTTCACTTTTAATTATTCCACTAAATTTGCCCTTAATATTTAAAATTTTAGATGTTATATTTCCATTAACTGATGCCGTTTCTCTCAATGTAATAACATTTCCAACAATATCTCCCTCTATTTTTCCTTCAATCTCCAATAAACCATCGGAATGTAAATTACCTTTTATAGAAAGATCTTTTGATATTATTGATGTATTAGTTTTAGACAAATTAACTTCTTTTCCAAACATTTTTCAACCTATATTATTTTTATTCTATAATATAATAATATATTTGTAAATTAATAATTTCAAGCATTTTATAGTTTAAATAATTATTATTGTTATTAAAAGACAAGTGGCAAAATAATTTATTGTTAGCAAGATAAGCAATTATTTATAAAATTGATGTTATATAAGAATATTTAAATGGAATAATTAGTTTAAAAGTTCTTTTATTCTATCAGTAAGGCTTTTTAAACCTTGTTTAGTTTTGTCAACTATTGACAAATCATTTGATTGTTGGTTTCTTATAGCTTCTTCTCTTAGACGAGCTATTTCTATTTGTTTTAATCTTTCTTTATTTATTTCATTCATATAGTCATAAGTTTCCTGTAACTCTATATTATTTATTTCGTTATATTCTTTTTTGCCAAGATTATAATATTTAAAATCATTTTTTGGAATTTTTATATCATCAAATATATTGTCTTCAGTTTCAAAATATGCTCCAGCATTATAGGATAAATATTGTATATTGCTTGAACCAGATCTTTCAAGCTCAACATATGGATTATTTCTAGCGTTTATTTCTAAAAAATCTTGTTCTTTCTGCACTAGTCTTCCATAAGCTGTATTTTCAAAACTAACTGTTCCATCATAGCCGGATTTTTTTATACTCTCATAGTGTCTTTTTTTTGCTTTTTTAAGAGAATTTCCATAATTTGCTTTAAACCTATCATTATAGGTTACAACGGGTTCCATTGGTATAAAAGCTTGACATGCTGATATTAGAGTCAATACAAATATTAAAAATATAATTTTATTTTTCTTCTGTAATATAAACATCATAATGTCCCGTTTTTATTACTTTTTCTAAATTTTTTTCAGCATCGTCTCTATTTTTATATGGTCCTATTAAAACTTTATATTTTATTGAACCTTTTGTAGAATATTCTTGAATAACACCTTTATCAATATTTGTATATTTTTTATAGGCTTTATCTGCATTTTCTTTTTTACCATATATACCTATTTGTATATAATATCCTTTAGAAATATTTGAAGAAGTTTTTGCTGGCGTGCTATTTTGTTTTTGTACTACTGGTTGAACAGTCTTATTAGAATTTGATTTTGTTGTATTTGTAATTTTTGTTTTAGTCTGTTGCTGAGGAGCTGTTTTGCTTATATTTTTATTTTGTATGTTTGTACTTTTTTTTAAATCGTCAGTAATTATTTCATTCTCATGTGTAGTTTGAGTTGTATTATTTCTTGTGGTAATTATTGTATTATTTGTGTTACTGCTGGTAGTCTTGTTTTCAGTATTGAATTGATATTTTTTTTCTTCTATGTAATTATAATTTGTAATTCTATCGTCAAATATATCATTTGGATACTGTCCTGCTGGCATTATAATATTTTGATCGTTTAAAGATGAGTTTTGGGAAAATCTATTATTATTTTGTTGAGAATTGTAATTTTGATTAAATCTGTTGACTGATACCATGTTATTATCTTGCTGAGCTCTATTTAATGCTTCTCTTTGCTTTTGCATTTGCTCTTCATTAAATCTTGGTACAATTTTGTTTATTTTAACTGGATTGCCGTTTGCATCAACAAGTCTTATACGTTCAACACCTTGTTTTACGCATCCGCAAATAAACAATATGAAAAAAAAGTATTTAAAGTTTTTCATATATACAAAAATCTTATTTGATTAAATAATATTGTTAATTATATAAAAATCAACATATTTTATAGTTTATTTAAAATATTTAAATTTACAATAATTTATTTATTGATTGCTTTTATTTACATTGATGAAGAGATTATTCTAAAAAATAGTTCTTTAATAAAATAAAGTGTCGCTGGTAGAGATTTTAATAAAACATAAGCTATTAATCCAATAAAAGCAAGCGCTATTGGAATTATTATTATAAGATTCATGATTAATCTTATAGTTGATAGAGCTTTTGCTGCTCTAGTATCACTTTCTCCAGCTTCTTGATTTACTGGTTTTGGTCTATCTTTTAATGTGTCGCCTTCTCCATTCTCTTCTTCAATTTGTATTTCTCCTCTAGCTTCAGCATTTTTCTTCTTCATAAAATCTTTTAACTCATTTTTGTTATCCATTTTTCCCTCCGTCATTACTGAATATATTTCTAGTATCAAACTTTTTCCACGCATCCAAAAATTCAACAAAGTGATGTTTTTCTTTATCATCCTTAAAGCTATTCAAATAATCTTTTAATTCAGTCATACATTTTATAAAATTTTCTTTATTAATATTCCCAGAATGAAACTGAAAATTTAAATAAAGTAAATATGTGTTCATAACATCGGTTTCACAATAGTCTCTTATTTCCTTGATTTTTCCAGCATCATATAAATCGGAAACTTGTGATCCATCAGTATCCAACTTGCCAGGTATTCCCATTATTGAGCAAACTTCATTCATTTTGCATCTTGCAGATGCACCAAAGTCAGAAAAGGCTTCTAATAAATCGCAATGCCAATCTAAAGAATATCTTTGTGAATAGTTACTCCATTTGTCACCCAATTTATAAAGCCACGGTGCAGATACACCATACTTCATAGCCCTATATTTTAAAACTGGCAAATCAAATGTTCTTCCATTATAACTAACGAATCTTGGTGGATTTTTTGATAAGTGATTAAACAATCCTTTTATAAGGTCCTCTTCACTTGACGTTTCCACACCACCACTTCTTAAATCTGTAATGTTGTAAGTTTCTGTTCCGTCTCTGCAGGTTTCTATATCAGCCTCTAAAAAACTAATCGCGACAACTTTATGAAATGGTTGTCGTGGAAATGGATTTCCTCCAGATACTTCAACATGATAGTCTTCTAGCTCTTTTCTTAAAGTTTGAATATCTTCGCTCTTGCTTCCCGTGAGACATTCTAAAACGTCTGAGTCTGGTATTGTCTCTATATCAAAAACAAATAAAGTTTTATGTATCATATCAATTCTGAAGTTATATATGATAAATTTAATAAAATTTTTAAAAAATACAAGTATTTTATTGAAATATTTAATAATTGAATTTATTATTTTATAGCTAATAACTTATTTGAAAATGATTATAATTTTTTGGGATTATGATGGTACTCTCGTAGACACAGAACCAATCTATAAAGATTCATTGAATGCTTTTTTTAAAGAAAATAATTATAAACTTAAAAATATAAATGATGACTATTTTTTTAAAAATATTGCTGGCAGACATCCAGAAGAATTTTTAGAAAAATTAACAAATGATGGCTATATTAAGAAAAATCTTCATATAGAACCGATGGATATTAAAAAATATTATACAAAATATTTTAATGAACTAAAAAAAGGCGAAATAAAAATAACAAAAGATATTGATAAAGTTATAGAAAAACTTTCAGAAGACAAAAATATAATAATGTGCATTACTTCTTCTTCATATGCTCATGATTTTAATATAAAGCATTCAAACATAGCAAATTCAACATTAAAGAATATTTTTAATTTAAACAAAAATGTTTATCTGTGTGGAGAAATTGAAGGATGCAGGTTTAAACCACAGTCAGATATTTTTGAGTTTGCCTTTAAAGATATAGTAAATAAATATAATTTACATTTTAAACAAAATGATAATATATTCATAATAGAAGATTCAATAGCTGGTTGTAAAGCTGGACACGCATTTAAAGAAAAATTTGCAGATAAGGCTAATGTAGTAGTAATAGGATATTTATCTGCTGCTGTCCTTGATAATTCAAGCAATTTAATTCAAAATGGTGCAGATATTACAATAAAAACTGCAGAAGAATTATTTGAGTATATAAAATCATTTAAAAAAATACACGATAATAATTAATGAAATTATTAATAATTTTATATTATTTATATTTTATAAAATAAGTCTACAAAAACTATTGACAAAAATATTTTCTCTACTATAAGTTGTATTAAGTTAAAAAATATTTTTTAACATGACAGACATTAATATAGTAAAAGGATATTTTCTTGCAATAATAGCAGTTTTTTTCTGGAGTTTTAATGTTATAGTTTCAAAATATTTAGTTAATACAATGACGCCTTGGCAAATAGCCTTTATTAGATGGCTTTTTGCAATGATTGCGTTGTTGCCATTTACGCTAAAAGGTATAATAAAATACAAAAAAGTAATCTATAAAAATTCTTTATTAATATTATTTATGTCAATATCCGGCATAGTTTTATCAAATACATTTATTTATATTGCTGGCCACACAATATCCGCTATAGATATGTCATTAATAAATATAACAGGGCCTATATTTTTAGTTGTTTTATCTGCAATATTTTTAAATCAAAAAATGAAACGTCAGCAAATTTATGGCTTGATAATAACAATAGTAGGTATAATAATTATTATAACAAGAGGTGATTTAGTGAATTTAAAGAGTTTTAGTTTAAAAATTGGAGATTTTTGGACATTGATGGCAGCCCTTACATTTGGTATTTATGGAACACTAATGTTAAAAAAGCCTAAGGAACTACCAGAAACTGTTTTATTGTCAGTAACTATAATGATAGCTGTAATAATGATTTTGCCAATTTTTATATCTTCACTTGATTATAATTCATTAACAAAAATGTCAAAAATTGATTGGGCCATAATGGTATATATGGGGCTTATAAATTCAATACTTACCTATCTATGTTGGAATACAGCTTTAAACAAGTTTGGAAGTGTAAAAATAAGCGTTATGTATTATTTAATGCCACTATTTAGCACGGTTGAATCACATTTTATATTAGGTGAAAATATATCATTAGTTCAAGTATATGGTGGCTTTTTTGTACTATTGGGCATATTAATAATAGAATTTTATGCAAATTACAAAATTAAAATTGTAAGAGCATAATTTAAAAACTTATAGTAAACTAAAATATATTTTATATATAGTTATAAAATAAGAGGAATATTATTCTTATTATAATTTATTTGTTGAATTTTTTAAAAAAAATTATATAATATATATTTTAGTGTTTATTAATTTTAAAATATATGGAAAAACTTTTTATATTTGATTTTGATGGAACAATAGCAGATACTAAGTCTATAGTTCGTCGCGGCTTGCTAGATTACTCAAAAGAAAATTCTTTGCCAACGCCAAATGTTGATTTAATATGCAATTATTATGCAAATCCTGATAGTTATGATTTTGGTTGGGGTGTAGATAAAGAAAAACAAAAATATTTGATGGACAAAGCTTTTATAGAAATTACAGAAAAAATAACAGATGGCACTTATATACCTGAATTATTTGTAGAAGCTAAAAAGATAATAGAAAAGCTATATGATGATGGGTATACATTAAGCATATGTACTTCAAGAGAAAAAAGGGCTTGTGATAGAGTTCTAAGCCATTATGGTTTAGAAAAATATTTTAAAACAATGAAAACCAGAGACGATGTTACAGAAAGAAAGAAAAAGCCGAAACCAAATCCAGATTTAATTTTAGAAATCATTGATGAATTAGGTTTTAAAAAGGAAAATAGTTTTATAATCGGTGATACTGACGGTGATATTTATGGCGGTAAAAATGCTGAAATTAATACAATTGCAGTTGATTGGGGTTATTTTACAAAGGAAGAATTGGAAAAATTAAATCCAAACTATATAATTGACAAATTTGAAGACTTTTTATCAATACTTTAATAGTAAATAATATTTTGATTTATAAAAAAGCATTGTTGTTTTTTAACAATGTTTTTTTATTATAAAATATAAATTATGTATAAATTGGCTTGATTTTTTATAAATACACTAATATAATATTTTTTAGAATTAATATATAATAATCGTTATGACATCTATTATTGCAAAATTTTTTTTAGCCTTATTTGCTACAATGATTGCTCACAGAATAGTATTTACTATTTTAGGTATTGCTATAGGCTTTTTACTTTATAAATACATAACTGATCCAAAATATGTAATTAATTTGTTGAATAATGCTAAAGAATTTTTTGAAAACTTAAAAAATAGTGGCATTTCAAAGCCAGAGGATGTACAGGAAACAGTTGCCCTATTATTTTAATAATAATGCTATCACAAAATAAAAAAAATAAAGATTTTGTAGAAACTTGTGTAGAAATTTTTGATAATATAGATTATTTAAAAAATTCTAGCAGGTTTCTTGTTGCTGTATCTGGTGGTATAGATTCGCTATCACTAACTTTTCTCGCAAATTATTGGGCTAATAAAAATAATAAAAAACTATTTGCTTTAACTATAGATCATAAACTTAGACCAACTTCAACTAACGAAGCTTATTATATTCATAAACTTTTAGAAAATAATAGCATAGAACATCATATTTTAACATGGGAGGGTAATAAACCAATTA
>CALXXG010000024.1 GCA_944392625.1 uncultured Rickettsiales bacterium | reverse complement strand
ATGTTCAACATTTTTATCTTCACCAAGTATAATATCAAAAATTTTTCTAGCCGTTTCTATATTGTTTTGTATAGTAAAATTTGGAATATTAGTTGCATTAATAGTTTTAAGAGTTTTTTTTAAATATTGAAAATTTTTCATATCAATAATTCTTTCCAACATATTTATATCTCTTTGATTTGTAATAAATATTTCAGATTTTTTTATTAACATATCAAAAGCTATTTCAAAAATTCTTTGGTTGGTTAATTTACTCAACTCATAAAATATATATTGTTTAATTTCTTCTATGTCATTAAAATTATTGATAATTTGCTCATTTGAAAAATTTAAAATTTTTACAATACAAACCATTTCTAATTGCTCTTTACAAAATTTTGCATGATAATCATTAATGACTTCACAATTGTCAATAATATTAAATAGTCTATCAATATCATCTTGATTTTCAATTAGCAAAAAGTTAGCTTTTATTATTCTACTAAAAATATTTTCAAACGAATTTGCATCTAATAAAGATTTTAATCCATTAAATATAATATTTTTAGTTTGTTCTTTTGTATTACAAAAGTATACGCCTGTATCAGTAATACACTTTATACACCCTTCAAGAAATACTTCATCTAATCTACAATTAAAGTATTGTTTATAGTCGTTGTTTATAAAATGCCTTTTACCAATAAGTTCTCTTAATAAGTCAATATCTAAAAATCTTATTGTAACTGTATCTCTAGATTCCAATAGTTTATTAAAAGCATTTTCAAAATCTCTTAGATTTTGTGCGTTATTAATGTTTTTAAATAATTTTTCTCCTTCACTTACTTGTATATTATTCATTTTAAAATAAAAATTGTTATTAAAAATACATATTATATAAAAAAATTGTCAATAATATTTTATTCTTTTTATATTTTATTAAAATTTTAATAAACAACTACAATATAACAAAAATTGTTAATGAATAGTTGTTTATTATATTTTATTAATAAAAGCTAGGAATATATCTTCCATCTATGTTCCCTCTTTTATCAAATTTTTTTAGTTTATTATATAGTTTTGTTCCAATTTGTGTATTTGTTTTTTTATTTATATTTTTTTCTAATGTTAGGTTTCGTTCATTAAGATAAAGACCATTAGCATTAAAGCATGCTAATAATGTTTTATTTCTGTCTTTTGCATTTTGCTCATTAAAACCTGCATCAATTTCATTTAATATTTTTTCTTCATTTTCTTTCATCTGTTCTTTGTTGTTTTGTATTTCTTGTGATTTTATATACAATTCATTATCTTTTTCTTCTAATATATTAATTTCAAGCGTTTCTGGAACAAAATCATCAATCATTTGATTATAGCCCAATATATCGTCAACAAAATCAAACGTTATTGGTTCTATTTCTCCTGCATTTATTTTTCTTTCTAATTCTTCTCTTTCTTTTCTTAATGTTTTCATTTCTTCTTTTAATTTATTTGTTTCTTTTATTAAATTATCAAATTTATTAATATACTGTGTAAATGTATCCATGGCAAAATCTTCATCTAAATTTCCAAGCGTGTATTTATAATAGGCATCTTTTAGTAAAGTATGCAAAGAAGTTGCTTTGACATCTTCAAAATTACCATTTACATCGTTTGCCTGTTGATTTTCTGCCTGTTCAATTTGTGTTTTTCTTTCTATAATCTTATCCTTCAACAATGTTCCAATATTTGAATTTGTTATATTATTTATAAAGTTTGAAATAAAGCCATAATATTTCTTATTTAGTGTAATATAAATTTTTTCAACATTGCTATTATTATATAGAAATGCTGAAGTTAAACAGTCCACTTCATCGTGGGTTAAATTATTGACTTCTTCTTGTATTAATATGATTTTTGTATCAATATCAATATTATTGTTGTCAATAATATCAAAAATTTGTTTTATATTTTTATTTTCTTCTGCATTTATATCTATATAATTTACTGTTTCAATAATTTTTTTAACTATTTCTATTTGATTTTCTAAAATAAAATCTGGCATAATTATTGTATAAGTTTCTTTTAATAATGAAATTAAATAGTTTGCATTTTCAATATTTAAACTATTAATAATATTCTCAATCCTAATCAATTCATCATTATTTCTAATAAACTTTTTCTTATAATCTAATATTTTGTTTAAGATTACTTCTTTAACGTTATCAGAATCATCTCCTCTTTCAAGAGCATAAAGTATAAAATTCTTAGTTTTTTCTCTATTGTTGTCAATATAATATATATTTCTTATAAAAAGCTCAATTGCAACTTCAAATATAGTTTCTCTATTAAAATTCCGTAACAAAAGGCTATTAAACTCATTAAAATGTTCTTTAATATATTTATATATATTTAAAGCATGTTTTCCTGTAAGCAGTTTTTTAAGAATATCTTCTTTGACATAAACGTCGTCAGTTTGTTGTATTATGTCAAATAAATACTTTATGGTTCTTTCTTCATTTTCCTCAATAAATATATTTTTATAATAATGCATGGTGATTATTTTTTTGAATTTGTCATATGGATCATCTAAGTTTCTTACCATATTTACCAAATATCTTTCACTATCTAGTCTATCGTTGTTTTCAAAAAATATGTTATTTTTATATAGTTCCCAAGCTAAACAAATGTCATTTTTTAAATTATGTCCAAAACTTCTTCTAGCAAGCATTACTAAAATATTTTTTTCTTCATCTGAAATATTAATATTAGAACACATTATTGTTAAAATAACTTCCTTTATAGTGTCGTGGTCTTCAATATTAGGTATTTTTGTATTAATTATATAATGTATAAGTTCATTATTGTTTCTTAATTCTGATAAAATATTGCATAAACATTCGCTATTAATATTATTGTTATTAAAAATATACTCAATATCATCTCTGTTCATCTTTGATAAAACTCTTTTATTAGAAAAAACGCAATTTTCAAATACTGCAAGACTAATTTTTTTTCTTAAATTTTCATCTTCAATATTATGAACTTTATCAACTATATAATCAATAAGTTTTTCTTGGTCTCTTTTTAGATTTGAGATTATGGCAGATATAGAATGATACCTTCCATTTGGAACAATATTAAAAATATTGTCAATATATTCTTTATTAATTTCTAATGGAAGTTCTTCGTCATGAATAAGACTATAGTAAATATTATTTACAGTATTCTGTGGTATTATACATCTGTTGTCATCTATTAATTTGAAAAAATCATATCCATAAGTTGTTGCAAAGTCAACTAAAACTTCATTGAATACTGAGTTTAATATACAAAAAATAATTTCATTATTTTCGTCATCCATTTGTTTATTTCCTTCTATTATATCATCCATTACTTTTAAAAATACATCCGCCTTGTTTTCATCAGATATGTATTCAATTACTTTAGCAATATCTTCAGTCGGAATATTTGCTAAATTGTTAGATAATATGCTATTTAATGGTTTAAAAATAGTATCTTTAGAGTCTTGTGAAATTGTGCATTTTTCATTATTTATCAATGCAAAAAAATTATCACCATACTCGATTGCAAATTTAACTAAAGTTTTGGTATCTAATGTGTTTAGCATATAAAAAATAACTTTGCCTTCTTCTTCAATCATTTGTCCATTATTTTCTATTGTTTGATTCATTATTTTTGAAAATAGATTTTGTTTAATGTTGTAGTATGGCACCATTTCAAATATTTTTTGTTTAAATATATTGCTTCCAAATATATGGTTGGATATTATACATTCATAAAAAATATTTGATGCTATTAAAGTATCGTCCACTTTTATCATAATATCCAAGATATTTTTAAGAGCAAGTTGTTTAGAAATTCTTTTATCAAGTATAGATTCATTTATTGCTTCTATATTACCAATAAGAATTTCATTTATTTCATATTTATCAATTTCTTGGTTTCTTTTTAAATCATTAAAAAATTGTTGTAATTCATTATTATTTTTAAACATGATATAAAAAAGTATTAATTAATAACATATATAGTATATCAAAAAAATGGCTTGTGTCAACTTTTTTATTTACTTATAAAAATAAAGCAATATTATTAAAACAACTAAAAATAAAATTGTGAATTTTGAAGATTTACAAAGGGTATTTAATAAAAAATTTATTCAAACCATTGATTATTTCTTTGGCTACCTTAACTGCTATAATCTGGAGCAGCAGAGTAGTTAAATTTATGGATTATATAGTTCAGGACGGAGCGGATTTTTTGTCATTTTTTAAAATGACGATGTATGTTCTGCCTTCGCTTGTCCTTATGATTTTACCATTAACAATGTTTTTAACTACAATTTTAACCTATAATAAGCTAATTGAAAACAGAGAAATAATTATTCTTAAAAACTGCGGTGTAAAAAAGATACAGCTTCTAAGTCCTCTTTTAATGCTGGCTGTAATAATAACTATATGTTCCTATTCTATAAGCCTATATGGCGGCTACAGATCAAGCTATGAAATCAGAAAATTACGTTCGGAAATTCAAAATAATATATCATTTTCAATCATAAAAGAGGGTGCCTTTACTAGCTTTAAAAATTTAGTTATATATGCGGATGAAATAAGAGACAACAAAGCTTATAACATTATGATTTATAATAAATCGGAAGATTTAAAAAAAGAAAAAAACATGCTTCTACAGGCAAAATCTGCAGAATTGAATGATAATATAATAACTTTATATAATGGTAATTTTCAACGTTTTACAAACGATTATAATGATGGTCCTGACATGGTATTTTTTAAAGAATACAATACTGATTTTCAAGAATTGTCGGGAGAGCAAGCGACATTTAATTTAAGGCTTGACAGTATTTCAACAATAAAACTAATAGAAATGTTGTTTAATTTAGATAAATATAGAAATGAATATAATGTAAACAAAATAATTTATGAAGTAAACTATAGGCTTACATTTCCTTTAACCATTATCTTGATTGCATTTTTATCGGGGTCTTTAATGCTGGACAGTAGTTTCAATAGAATCAGTACCTCAAAAATAACTATGAAAACATCTATTGCCTCAATATTAATCTATATAATTTCGCTTTCCCTATATCAAAAAGTTGAGGACAACAGCATGTTTTTAATTGCTTTGTATATTTTTATAATAGCGGTTTTAATTTTTTCATTTAATTTAATAAAAGAAAAGAAAACAATATGATAATAGGCAGGCCAAAAATACTTTCTGTATACATAACAAAAGAAATGTTTAAAAACTTCTTTATAATATTTTTTGGGCTTTTAATCCTATTCTTTGCCGTTGATTTTTTCGAAACTACAAAAGACGCAAAAAATATTGAAAATGCATTAAAAATTTCAACAGAAATAGTGCTATTCAGAATACCAAACCTTTTAGAAACAATATTGCATTTTATCATTTTATTGGCTGGTTTATTCACATTCTATAAATTGTCTAACAATAGTGAAATCGTTGTAATGAGAACTAGCGGCAGATCTATATTTCAAATCACAAAATTTCCAGCCTTTATAGCTTTCCTATTCGGCATATTTGTAATAACAATATACAACCCGATTTCATCTACCCTCAACGTAAAGTCAGAACGTCTCAGAAATATTTATTTTAAAAATGAACAAGGCGACATGCTAGAACTTGAAAACGGTCTATGGCTTAAGCAAAAAAATCTTGAATCAGATGGCGGAGAAATAATCATAAAAGCTACAAAAGTCTATAAAGATAGGCTTGTCTTTGATAACATAATGCTTCTATATATGGACAAAAATAATAATTTTTTGCAGAGAATAAATGCTGAAACAATAAGACTTACAGACGACAATAAATGGATTTCAACAAACAACTACATTATAAAAGAAGGCAAAGATTTAGAATTTATAAAAGAAATAACAATACCCACTAATCTTACTAAAAATTTTATTTCAAGGACAATTCAGCATGACTATGAATCAATGTACAATATTTCATTTTTAAAACTTCGTTCCTCCATAAAAGACCTAAAAGAGTCAGGTTTTAATACGCTGAAATTTGAAATAAGATATTATTACCTAATGACTGTACCATTTATATTTGCTATAATGGTATTGGTTTCCGCCTATTTTGGCATTGTAAATACAAGAAGCAATAAAAAATACATATCCATAATAAAAGGCATTGCAGTAGGATTTATAATATTCATATCCCATAACATAATATTTGAGTTATCCAATGCGGAAAAACTCACTGTTATTGACGGTTCATTATTAACCGTATTAGCCTTTATATTCATATCAATAGTTTTATTAATGAAAAAAGATTTATTAAGCAATTTCAATGTTAATTTTTTTAAAAAACACAGTTAAATTAATAAAAAAATACATAGCAAATTTTTTAATATTTCTAATAAGAGTATATCAGCTATGCATTTCTCCATTTTTTCCGCATAGATGCAATTTCAGACCAACATGCTCCCAATACACAATTGACGCAATAAAAGTCCATGGTATATTTAAAGGCCTCTATTTAGGAGCAAAAAGAATTTTAAAATGCACGCCCAATAGAGAATTTACATATGATCCAGTACCAGAAAAGAAATTAAGTGAGAAGCAAAAGCAAAAAATTTAGAATTAATTTTACGATAATTAAAAAACTATCAATAAATTCAAAATTATTTTATCATTTGATGAGTATTAGCATAAATAAAAATAAATTTATACTTGTATTGCCAGATAGCAAATATTATAGAGAGATAGGTGAAATTATTTTAGGATGCAAACCAATTTAAAAGCAATGCCATTTTTAATTTATAAACGTTTGCAGATAGACAGGTATAGCCGCAGCTGCTATAAATATAAATTGATAGCTAAGCAATGATAATTGACGCTTGATAGCTGATAGTTGATAATTAGCAGCGAAACATTGACAATTAAATAGTAAATGATGGTTAAGCAATTAAAATTGAAATCAATTGATAATTGACTTCAGCTATAAAGTAATGTTAGCTTTATAGGCTAATTCAAGTTAATTAACTTGATTTATGCTGCTGCATTATGGATTGCAAGATTGCAAAAGTGGTAAAATACTATTTTTTAATTGAATGCGGATTATAATAATTTTATACTTCTTGCCTAAAATTTTGCCTAAAATAATTTTCTATTAAATTTTGTTTTTTAACTTTGTTTTTGCAAACCTTATTGGACTAGAAACAATGCCTAATAATATATTGCTAATGTTTTTTTATTTGAAACAATCTTCCACGTTAAAGTTTTTGTCTTTTTTTAGTTCTTCTAGCCTTTGCTGTATGAAAAATTGCATAAAGTTCATTTCGTTGTCACTTATGCTTTTTTCTTTGCCTGGCTTTTCATATTCATCAATGATGCCAGAAATTACTCTTATGGCTTCACAGTTTTCACCTTTGTCTGACAACAAAATTGCCAACATTTGTTTTGTCCATAAAGGTGCATTTTCCGGTGAATTTTCTTTAAGCTTTTTTGCCATTTCTATGGCCAAGTCTTTGTCTTTATATACGTTGTTGGCTAAGTACATTGCCTGATAATACCACCACCATTTAGTCTTTGGATCTTTGTCTGCGTGGCTGTTTAAATAATTTATTATATATATAACGTCCTCTTGATTTTGTGTTAATGAGTAATAGTAGGCAGCTAAAGACGGTATATAGTTGGATCTGCTGTCAAGGTTATCAAGTAGGTTGAACCATTGTGAAAGCTTGTTATAATCATAATCTTTTAGAGGACTGAAC
>CALXXG010000023.1 GCA_944392625.1 uncultured Rickettsiales bacterium | reverse complement strand
GATCTTTCTTAATTTCAGCAGTAAGATCTTTATGTTCTGTTGCAAATTGTTGTCCATTATTATGTTGATTATTGCGATTATCATTCAATCTATCTACATGATTTTTAAAATTTTGAGGCTGATTAATAAATTTATTATCAAAAATTTTTCCATCAAGCATATTAAGAATATTAAAATCTTTATTATCGCTCTTAATATCTCTCACATCTTTTATGTCTCTATTTCTACCTAAATCAACATTTGCTATAGATGCGTTTGTATTATTAATCTGTTGAGTGTTTGTAATTTGTGCCGATCTCTGATCAACTAAATTCTTAACTTGATTTTCAATTACATTCTTTTGAATTCTGTCAAAGATATTTTTTCTTATTTCGCTTTGATCTAATGATACTTTAGGTTTTATGTTGTTTTTATCTCTTTTTGAAATATTTTGTACTCTATTTAATTTTGATTTTAAAATATCTCTAGCTCTATTGCTGGCACGCAGTCTTTCGTTCAACCTTAATATTTGTCTTGATTTTGTAGGTTCTGTTGAACCTTTGCTCTTGTCTCTACCCATAGCATTGTTAGTTCTTAAGTTGCGCAATGCTAACTCTGAAGGACCTCTTAAACCGTTTGATACGAGATTTATTGATCTTGAAGCAAGGTTTGCAATTATTTTATCAATCTCTGCCAGTGATCTTATTGGAAATGCCAAGCCTTTAACAAGTACATAAAGCAATCCATTAAACATTAATACTGAATATAACAAATTAGAGAAAATTATTCTATTTAAAAAACCAGTGCCATTTTTCATGGAAGAAATCTTGATTTTTATTTTGTTAAAAGCCTCTTTTATTGATGCTTCTATTTTATCAAACGATCTTGTAAATATTCTTATGAAAATATAAATCTGCCATAGTATTAGCAATATGCCTATGAATAAAAATCCTATTAGTCCGGCTATAATTGCTGGAATTGATAAGAATAATATTATTAAAAACTTTTCAATAAAAGAACTTTCTTTCATTAATGAAAATGATTCTAAGGTTCTTTTAAAACTGTCTATTGATCTATCTAACTCTTCTTTATATAGGTCTGTAAATTCTTTAAAAAATTGTTTTTTTTCTTGAATATCTTTATCTATATTTTCTTCGTTTTTTTGTTCCGATTCCAATTGTGTTTCAACGCTTGTAGTGTCTCTAATAGCATCATTATTTTGCCAGCCATTATTATTGTTTGATGAGTTATTTATATTTGTAAATTCTTCTCTTAAAAATTCATCTTCTTTCTCACCCTCAACTTTTTCTTCTTTAAGCTGTTCATTTTTTAATTGAGATAAAAGACTGTCAATTTTTTCATTAATTTTGTTTTTTATATCATCATTTGTAAAATTACTTTTAGAATCTTGCAGCTCTTTTAATACATCATTTGTAATTTTTTGGATTATTTCCTCTTGATTTATATTGTTTAAATCCATGGTAAAAAATAAAGTTAATAATCTTGTTTCTAATTTACACATTTTAAAGTAAAAAAACAAGAAAAATTTTTAAAAAAGATTTACATTTAATATTTTTGTTGTATCCTTGATAAAGTTTAAATAATTATTATTTGTTGTGAAGAAGATTAAAGAATATAATCATAGGTTGACTGAAGAAAAATGGCAAAAGTTTTGGGCTGATAATGGAACTTTCTATTTTAATCCATCTGATAAAAGAAAAAAATATTATGTGCTGCCGATGTTTTTGTATCCATCAGGAGAGATGCATACGGGACATTTAAGAAATTTTTCTATTAGTGATGTGGTGGCTAGATTTAAAAGGCTTCAAGGTTTTAATGTTTTGCATCCAACTGGTGCTGATGCCTTTGGACTGCCAGCTGAAAATGCGGCAATTAAGAGGGGTGTTCATCCTAGCGAATGGACCTATAAAAATCTTAGTAAAATTATGAAGTCAATGTTGGCGTGTGGCTTGTCATTTGATGTGTCTAGGGTCTTTGCTACATGCGATCCTGAATATTATGGTTTCCAACAAAAAATATTTATAGACTTATATAAGCATGGTTTGGCATTTCAAAAAGAAAGTTTTGTAAATTGGGATCCTGTTGATCAAACTGTTTTGGCGAATGAACAGGTTATTGATGGAAGGGGTTGGAGGAGTGATGCTTTGGTTGAAAAAAAGAAGTTGAAACAGTGGTTTTTGAAGATAACTGACTATGCTGACAAGCTGCTTGATGGCATTAAAAATGGAGATTTAAAGGGATGGCCTGAAAAAGTTAGGTTGATGCAGGAAAATTGGATTGGAAAAAGTGAAGGGGCGACAGTTCGCTTTTATTTGGATAAAAGTAAACTAATTAAAAATGAAGCACGAAGCCGAAGTTGTGCAAGCTTGTCTGCAACGAATAACTTGTTGTTCGGCGAAGTGTCAGATGAGCGAAGCGAATATGAAAAATCTGCATCCATTACAAAGGTGGGCGAGGGACAAATATCTGATTTTATAGAAGTCTATACGACTCGTCCTGATACGCTTTTTGGTGCAAGTTTTGTTGGTATTTCCCCTAATCATCCATTGGCAGAAGAACTTGCGAAATCTAGTGAAAAAATAGCTAAATTTATTGAAGAATGCAAAACTACACCTATAGATGAAGAAAGTATTGAAACAATGGAAAAAAAGGGTATTGATACGGGATTGTTTGTAGAACATCCATTTGATAAAAATTGGAAATTGCCTGTGTGGATTGCTAATTTTATCCTTATGGACTATGGAACAGGAGCGATTTTTGCTTGTCCTGCCCATGATCAAAGGGATTATGATTTTGCTAAAAAGTATGATTTGCCTATTAGGCCGGTTGTGATGCCAGATAATAACGATTCTACTACTCCGATCACTTCCACCTCAATGGTAGAGCAATTGGGTGCAGATGAAAACAATTTTCAATTACCATATACTGAAGAAGGTATTGCTATTAATTCTGATTTTTTAAATGGGCTTCCTACAAAAGAAGCTAAGCAAAAAGCTATTGAAAAAATTGAAGAGATGGGTATTGGTGAAAGAAAAATCAATTATAGGTTGAGAGACTGGGGAATTTCAAGGCAAAGATATTGGGGCTGTCCTATACCTATGGTTTATTGTGAACACTGTGGTGTTGTTCCTGAAAAGGAAGAAAATTTGCCAATTAAATTGCCGGAAGATGTGGTATTTGATGGAAAGGGAAATCCATTGGCAAATCATCCAACTTGGAAATATACTAAGTGTCCTCATTGCGGCAGACCGGCTATAAGGGAAACTGATACGATGGATACGTTTGTTGATTCTTCGTGGTATTTTATGAGGTTTGTTGATTTGGATAAGAAAAATCCGGTTAATACTGAATTGTGTAATAAAATATTGCCTGTTGATCAGTATGTCGGCGGTATAGAGCATGCTACTATGCATTTGATATATTCTAGATTCTTTACGAAGGTTATGGGTGATATGGGATATATTGATAAGTCAATAAAAGAACCGGCAAAAAGATTGTTTAATCAAGGTATGGTTTGCCATAAAGCCTATAGAAATGGCAAAAAAGAATGGTGCTATCCTTGGAATGTAAGGGAAGAAAATGGACAGTATTTTGATGTGAATACTGGTGAAAAGTTAAGCTGTGAAGGTATTATAAAGATGAGTAAATCTAAGTGCAATGTTGTGGATATTAATACAGTGATTGAAAATTATGGTGCTGATGCGGCTAGATTGTTTGTGTTGTCAGATACTCCTGCAGATAAGGATTTTGAATGGACTACAGAAGGTATTGAAGGATCTTTAAAATATATTAATAAAGTGTGGAAACTTTGTGCTGCTTTTATTGATGATAACGATCTTGATAAAATAAAAAATACAAAAATTGAGAAAGTAAATGAGCTGTTGATTGAAAATCATAAGGCTATAAAAGCTATTACTAACTTTCTTGAGAATTTGGAATTTAACAAGGCTATTGCAAGAATTAGGGAATTTTCAAATGCAATTGAGAAGTTTGTGCCTAAGGATGATGAAGATTTGGCTATAAAATTTTTGGCAATGGAAAATTTAGTGAAAATGCTTGCGCCGTTTACTCCGCATATTTGTGAAGAACTAAATCAAATGTTTGGAGAAAAAACAACTCTTGATATTGCAAAATGGCCGGCCTTTGATGAAAAATTGACTATTGATAGTGAAATAACTGTTGTTATTCAGGTTAATGGTAAATTAAGGGGGGACATTAGGGTAAAAAAAGATGAAGATAGAAAAATTGTAGAGGAAATGGCTAAAAATCAAGAAAATGTTAAAAAGCATTTAGAAGGAAAGGAAATTAAGAAAGTTATAATAGTTCCGAATAAACTTGTGAATTTTGTTGTAATGTAATTGAAGTATTAAGCTATAATGCATAGCTTAATACTTAAATTTTTGATTATAAAATATAAAAAACTAACAAAATAAAAAATTATCTTGAATTTAATTTTAATAGTTATATTTTATAGTCTATGTGTCGCAATTATTATATTATTAAAAAATATTTATTTATTTAAAATGGCAAACATAAAATCATCTAAAAAGGCTATAAGAGTTATAGAAAAAAGAACAGAAATTAATAAAGCAAGAAGAAGCAGAATTAGAACTTTCTTAAGAAAAGTTAACGATGCTATAGCAAGCGGTGTTGTTGAAAATGCTAAAAAAGCTTTTGTAGAATTTGAATCCGAATTGATGAAAGGTGTTAAAAACGGTATTTTTAAGAAAAACACAGCTAGCAGAAAATTAACTAGAGTTGCTGGTCATATTAGAAAAATGAACGAGAAAAAAGAGGCTTAATAATCTTTTTATAACAATGGAAAAAATCCATTGTTATTTTTATTATATTAATTAAAATATCTATATGGGTTAAAAATTAATGATGTTCAAAATATTTACATTATTTCCTGAGGTTTTTGATCCATATTTAAAATCATCAATACTAGGCAAAGCGCTAGAAAAAAAATTATGGAACTATAAAATTATCAACATAAGAGATTATTCAAAAGAAAAACATAAAAAAGTAGATGATGTTCCATTTGGTGGTGGTTGTGGCATGATAATCCAACCAGAAGTTATTGCTAGCGCTATTGATGAAAACTGCGATAAAAGTACTACAAAATTTTATTATATGTCTCCACGCGGCGAAGTCTTTAATCAAAAAAAAGTAAATGAAATTTTAAAGTATAAAAATGTTGCAATTATATGTGGAAGATATGAGGGCATTGATCAAAGAGTTATAGATGAATATAATATGGAAGAAATCTCCATTGGTGATTTTGTTTTGACTGGCGGAGAACTTCCGGCATTAATTTTGGTAGACTGTTGCGTTCGTTGTATAAAGGGTGTGCTTGGTGACTATTCTTCTTTGGATAGTGAAAGTTTTGGCGGAATTAAAAATTCAAAATATGATTATCTACTGGAATACCCACTATATACACAACCACGCATATGGAGAAATCAGAAAGTCCCAGAAATACTTTTGTCTGGGCATCATAAAAATATAGATAATTGGAAACTTGAAGAAGCTGAAAAAATTACAAAAGAAAGACGTCCAGATTTATGGGAAAAATATATAAAATCCAACTTATAAAATTGTATATAATGGAATAATGCTTAATTTTAATTGATATTTTTAAATAATTTATTTTCAAAAAATTTATATATCTACTAGACTTTTAATTTTGAATATTTAAACTATATATTATTGTGTGAAATAATAAAAACAAAAAAATTTAAAAATGTTAGGACTAGTAAGGAAAATATTTGCATCAAGCAGTAATAAAGAGATTCAAAGATTACAAAAAATAGTTGATAAAATTAACGCTTTGGAAAAGAATTATATTACGATGAGCGATGAAGGTTTGAGATCTCAAACCGATATTTTAAGAGCCAGATTAAAAGCTGGAGAAAGTTTAAATGATATTTTACCCTATGCTTTTGCAGTTGTTAGAGAGGCTAGCAAAAGAGTTTTAGGCTTAAGACATTTTGATGTGCAAATGATTGGTGGTATAGTTTTGCATAGAGGTGAAATTGCAGAAATGAAAACTGGTGAAGGTAAAACATTGGTTGCAACTTTACCATCCTATTTAAATGCACTTGAGGGAAAAGGTGTTCATGTTGTTACAGTTAATGATTACTTGGCAAAAAGAGACGCTGAATGGATGGGCGGCATTCACAGATTTTTAGGCTTAACAGTTGGCTGCGTATTGCATGAAATGGATGATGCTGAAAGAAAAGCTGCCTATAATTGCGATATTACCTATGGAACAAACAGCGAGTTTGGTTTTGACTATTTAAGAGACAATATGAAATATAGTATTGAGTCAATGTGTCAAAGACCTTTCAACTATGCTATTGTTGATGAGGTGGATTCAATTCTTATTGATGAGGCTAGAACTCCATTAATTATTTCTGGTCCAACAGACGATAATTCTGATTTATATAGAAAAGTTAATGACGTCGTAAAAAAGATACCTGATGGATATTTTAATGTTGATGAGAAAGACAGACAGGTTTCATTTAATGAAGAAGGAAATGAATGGATTGAAAAAGAATTTAAAAAGGTTGGTCTAATTGGTGAAAATGATAATCTTTATGATGTAAAATATATGGATTTAATACACCATGCAAATCAAGCCTTAAAAGCCCATAAACTATTTAAAAACGAAGTTGATTATATAGTAAAAGACGGACAGGTGTATATAGTTGACGAGTTTACTGGTAGAATTATGGAAGGAAGAAGATTTTCTGATGGATTACATCAAGCACTTGAAGCTAAAGAAGGAGTTGAAGTACAAAATGAAAATCAAACGCTTGCAAGTATAACCTATCAAAATTACTTTAGAATGTATCCTAAATTGGCTGGTATGACTGGTACTGCTATGACA
>CALXXG010000022.1 GCA_944392625.1 uncultured Rickettsiales bacterium | reverse complement strand
TATAAAACAAGCATCGATTGCTTTTGATGTTAATCAAGGTTGTGCCGGATATACTTATGGTTTGTATATAGCTTCAAGCTTAATAAATACAGGCTTAAAGAGATTATTGCTTTTGGTTGGTGATACATCAAGTAAATATACAGATATGTTTAAAGAACACAAATCTGCGCCAATATTTGGGGATGCAGGTAGTGCTACTTTATTGGAATATAATGAAAATGCCAGATCGATATATTTTGATATTGGAACAGATGGAAGTAATTATGATGTAATAATGGCTAATAATGGCGGATTTAGAAATCCGGTTAAGCAAACAGATTTTTATGAAGATGGGACATATAAATATCAAGCACAAATGGATGGAATGAAAGTTATGGAATTTACTTTAGACAAAGTCCCTAATTCTATAAATAATGTTTTAAATTCTTCAAAGAATAAACAAGAAGATATAGATTATTTTATAATGCATCAAGCTAATAAATTTATTTTGCAAAATATAGCTTTAAATAGTGATATTCCTATGGAAAAAATGCCAACAGAAACTTTATCTAAATATGGCAATCAAAGCTGTACATCAATTCCTTGTACAATATCAGATATAATTAAAAAAGATATTACTACAAAACATTTAAAATTATTATTAAGTGGATTTGGTATTGGATTATCTTGGATTAGTTGTATACTAGAAACAGACAACATATATTGTTCAGGTATAGTAGAATATTAAAAGGATAATTAAAATGCAAAGGGAAGAATTTTTAACAAAAATTATAAACGTAGTTGAAATAGAAGAAGAAATTAATGAAAATTCTATATTAGAAGAAATAGAAGAATGGGGCTCTTTGGCTTTAGTTACTGTGTTAGCATTGTTTAAAACAAATTTAGGTATAAATGTAAAAGCTTCTGATATGAGAAATTGTAAAACAATTAAAGATTTATTAGATTTAGGTAATGGTAAATATGAATAATTTTTCTGAAGATGAATTAATATTAGTTACAGGTGCAAGTTCCGGAATAGGAGAATCTACAATATATAAATTAAATGCCTTAGGGTTAAATTGTATAGGACTTGCAAGGTCAGAAGACAAACTAAAAAAAGTTAAAAATAATTGTAAATATCCTGAAAAATTTAATTATGTAATTAGAGATTTATCTAAAGATCTTGATTCTTTATCAGATTTTATATCGGATATTGTAAAAACTAATGGTAAATTTTCAGGATTTGTTCATTGTGCAGGAGTTTTAAATTTAATGCCAATATCAGCTTGGGATTATACAAGTGCAATTAAAGATTTTAATATTAATTTATTCTCTGCAATTGAAATAATTAAAGGATTAAGTAAGAAGAAAAATAAGCAAGAATTATTAAATATTGTTTTAGTATCTTCAATAGCGGCTCAAAAATCTTATCCTGCAGCAATATGTTATGGTATGACCAAAGCAAGTTTAAATAATTTAGCAATAGGTCTTACCAGAGAAATAGGATCAAAAAAGATAAGAATAAATACTATAATGCCTGGAGGATGTAATACAGATATGGCTATTAAACTTTCAGAAGATTCTGGTAACAGTTATATTACAGATGTTTTAAATAAAACACCATTTAAAGAAATAGGAAAACCTGAATATGTAGCGAATTTAATATCATTTTTACTTTCGAAAGATAGTTACTGGATTCAAGGTCAATGTATACCAATTGAAGGTGGAGAATATTTAAATTAAGGATATTAATATGCAACAGATTATATTATGGGGCCCAAGTTCCATTTCAGAAATATTTGAATTCTATATACAAAAAGAAAATATTCCTTACAATATTTGTGCGTATACTATGGATGGAAAATTTATAAAAGAAAATATCCATAATGGTAAGCCTGTTGTTCCTTTTGAGACAATTGAAACTTTATATCCTCCGAATAAATGTAAAATGGCAATATTTATGGGGTATAAAAATTTAAATAGAGTAAGAGAAGAAAAATATAAACAAGCCAAAGAAAAAGGCTATAAATTTATATCTTATATAAGTAAAAATTCTGATTGTTATACAGATGATATAGGTGAAAATGTATTTATATTATCTCATACAAATATTCAACCTTTTGTAAAAATAGGTAATAATACAATAATATGGTCTGATACAGGTTTGGGTCATAATGTCGAAATTGGTGAGAATTGTTTTTTAGCAAGTCCCAAAATTGCAGGATTTTCAAAAGTAATGAATAATTGTTTTCTTGGAACGAATTGTTCTATTGCTGATCATATAACAATAGGCGCATATTCTATTGTTGGTATAGGTTCAGTTGTTACTAAAAATATAAAAGAAGGTTCGGTATTAGCAGTTAAACAGACATCTAAATTACAGATGTCTAGTTTTGAGTTAGAAGATATAATGGAATAAAATGAGGATATTTTAATGACAGGTTTTTGTGGTTTTGTAAATGACATAAATAATTTTAATAACTTAAATAAAGCAATAGATTCTATGATTTATTCCCAAAAACAAATTATTGGAGAATGTTTTGAAGATGATAGAGTTAAAATATCTGAGGTTAAATTAAAATTTTCTAAAAATAAACCAATAATAAATGATGATTATGTTATTTTTATAAATGGGAACTGTTATAATTTAAAAGATATAAAAGATAAATTTTCTTTTGAATCTGAAGATTTTGAACATTTAATATTAGATGCTTATAAACAAAATAAATTAGATTTAGTTTTAAATAAAATAGATGGAATATTTCAGCTATTTATTTATGATAGAAAAAATAAGAAAATTAATTTAATTTCTGATAGAAGAGGTGTTTGGTTTATATATTATTATTTAAAAGATGATAAGTTTATTTTTGGTTCCGAAGTTAAAAATATTTTAATGTTCAAAGATATTGATTTAACAATAGACCCTGATGCTTTTCAATTTTTTATGGATATCGGTTATTTCCCAGCAGATAAAACATGGTTTGATAATATAAAGCTAATTAAACCTTCTACAATATTAGAATATGATTTAGATAAAAAACAATTATCTCAAAGATATTATTGGACTTATTCAGAAATTAAACAACAAGATATATCTTTTGAAGATGCTGTAAATAAATTAGCAGACTTATTACCTAAATCTGTTATTAAGAGATATGATCAAGCTGATACGATTACAGTTCCATTATCGGGTGGACTAGACTCTAGAATGATTCTTGCTTCTCTTGATAAATTTAATATAAAAGCAAATTATAATATATATACTATGGGAGAAAAAGGTGCAATTGATATAAAAATAGCAAAAAAATTGACTAAAAAAGTTAAACAGAAACACAAAGTGATATCTTTGGATAAAGACGATTTATTAGTTACAAGAAAAGAGAACATATGGCAACGTGATGGTTTATATTCAATTAAGCATATGCATGGGGCAAATAATTCAAAACTAATGAATCCAGATATTACAGTTTTGTATAGTGGAGGGATCGGTGGCGAGGTATATGGAAATGTTTATAGGCCTAAATTTGATGAAGATTACGGACAAATCCCTAATATAAATATGTACAAACATATTTATTTGAGAAATGTTGAAAAGATGAATATTGACATGGAATATTATAATACTCCACATTTTCATCCATTTATGATTGATAATACATTAAGAAAATTTACTTTTGTTGGTGTACAAAATACTAATTCTTACTATTATGTAAATATTCCATTTATTGACAATGATTTACTTGAATTTATTTTTTCTATCCCTGATATATATAGAAAAGATTATAAATTATATTTAGCTGCATTAAAGAAAGCTTTTCCAGGTTTTTATAATGAAATACCATATCATAGTGGTGGTTATAAATCTGTGGGGAAAAATGAGAAACCTAAATTATCACTAGTTCAAAAAATAAAAAATAAATTAGGTATAAATCCAACAAATTATTTCTTTGATTATGATAACTATGTTAGAAATAATAGAAATCAAAAAAGAATAAAAGAAATTCTTGATGCTCCTAATAAATTTCTATCAAATGAAAAAAATAATTTTTATATAAATTATTATAAAGAAAATTATGACAAAATTAGATATAATAATGATAAAATTTTAAAATTAATTACTGTAAAATTATATTTTGATAAAGTTAATGAGGTAATAAATGATACCATTTAACAAATCATCTTTGATAGAAAAAGAATTCAAATACATACAAGATGTGATAAACAAAGGTGTTTTGCGTGGTGATGGAATTTATACTAAAAAGTGCAATAATTTTTTAGAACAAAAACTTGGGTGTAAAAAAGCTCTTTTAACTCATTCTTGTACCGCAGCTTTGGAAATGGCAGCAATTTTACTTGATATAAAAGATGGTGATGAAATAATAATGCCATCATATACCTTTGTATCAACTGCAAATGCGTTTGTTTTACGTGGTGGAATTCCTGTATTTGTGGATATTAAACCAGATACTTTGAATATTGATGAAAATTTGATCGAACAAGCAATTACTCCTAAAACAAAGGCGATTTGTGTTGTTCATTACGCAGGTATTTCTTGTGAAATGGATAAAATTTTAGAAATTGCTCGTAAATATAATTTGTATGTTGTTGAAGATGCTGCTCAAGCTTTAGGAAGTTTTTATAATAATAAGCCTCTTGGGACTTTGGGTGATTTAGCTTGTTTTTCTTTTCACGAAACTAAAAATATTATTTCAGGTGAAGGTGGAGCTTTAATAATAAATAATGAAAAATTTATTGAAAGAGCAGAAATTATAAGAGAAAAAGGGACAAATCGCTCAAAATTTTTTAGAGGTGAAGTTGATAAATATACTTGGGTTGATATAGGCTCATCTTTTTTGCCTTCTGATATAATTGCAGCTTATCTATATTCTCAATTAGAAAATATGGAAAAAATTAATAATAAAAGAATGGATTTGTGGAATAATTATAATGAGTTTTTTGTACAATATACTGATAATGTTCAAATTCCATTTATCCCTAAAAATTGTATTCATAATGCTCATATGTATTATTTAATTTTTAATAATTTAGAGCAAAGAACTAATTTTATTAATTATATGAAGTCCAATGATATTAATCCTGTATTTCATTATATCCCATTACATTCCTCACCTGCAGGTATAAAGTATGGTAAAGTGACAGGTTGCATGGATGTAACAGATAAAATATCTGAGACATTGGTCAGACTTCCAATGTTTTATGAATTAGATTTTAAACAACAAGATATAATAAAAGATATGTTTATAAATTTTATTAATAAATAAAAAATAGGTTGGTTTAATAACCAACCTATTTTACTCTTAATCTTATTTAATCTTACGAACAGCCTGAATAACCACAGTTTAAGCAGATGAAACATCCTTCTGCCATTTCTACTTTATTTCCACACTCAGGACAAGTTACTGTTTTAATTTCTCCTGTTGGATTGTATTCTTCTGTTTCTTCTACAATTGCTTCTTCTTTTGTTTCTTCAGCTTTCTTTTCAATATTCATTGGTTGGAAGAATCTTGAATTGTTTCTGTATACTGTAATACCTTTTAAGTTATTTTTGTATGCTAATACATAAGCTTCTTCAATATCTTCTCTTGTTGCTGTTTCAACAAAGTTAACAGTTTTTGATACTGCATTATCTGTATGTAATTGGAATGCTGCTTGCATTTTTACATGCCAGTATGGAGTAACATCATGAGCTGTTACAAAGATTTTTTTAATATCTTCCGGAACCCCATCTACGTGAGCTACTGAACCATCAACTGCAATCTTTTTCATTAAATCTTCAGAATAAAGACCTCTTGCAATCATATAATCTTTGAAAATGTCATTAACTTCTAACATTTCAGTTCCGTCCATAATTAATCTTGAGAATACAAGACCAAATAATGGTTCAACGCCGCCAGATGCAGATGCAATCATTGAAATTGTACCAGTTGGAGCAATACAAGTTGTAGTTGCGTTTCTGATACCATGTTCTTTAATTTGTGCATCTAATTCTTTCCATTGTTCATCTGTTATAATTCCTGCAGATTTTCCTTTAAATTTGTTGTATAAATAATTTTCTTGATCATAAATACTTCCTTTAAAGTTATTAAATCTGCCGCGTTCTTTAGATAATTCTACAGATTCGCATTTTGATTCGTAATCAATGAATTCAATAACTTGAGCAGCTAATTTAATACCTTCTTCAGATGCATAAGAAATACCCATCTTCATAAGCATATCAGCCCAACCCATAACACCTAAACCAATTTTTCTGTTATTTTGAACCATTTCAGAAATTTTAGGTAGTGGGTAATTATTAATTTCAATAACGTTATCTAAGAATCTAATAGCTG
>CALXXG010000021.1 GCA_944392625.1 uncultured Rickettsiales bacterium | reverse complement strand
ATATATTTCTTATATTTTTTTCAATTAGTTTACTATATAAGTATAAAGTTTGAGCATAAATATAATGATCTATAGAATTGTTTCTAGTAAAGAAAGTTTCTCCAATTAAAATTGCTGGTTGATATTCATTATTTTTAATAAAAATTTTCATAGTTTCGCTAATAGCTGAAGGCTTTATTTTGTTGATATCGTCTATAATTTGTCTAGGAAGTATATTGGAATTTAATGTATATAGTAAATAAATACACTGCGCATAAGAATAATCTGAAATATTATTATAATTTTTTGAAATATCATATATATTTTTTAAAATTTCATATTTGTTTTTGCTTCTATTAAATATTTCAATTATTTTTTTTAATCCTTTACTATCTAATTTACTATCATATATTGCTTCTTTAATTGTTTGATTTACAAGATAATCTAAATTTAGTCTACTGGCTGATTCAAGCAATTCATTAACTAAACTTGAAAAATTTGAATTGTCAATATCAATTTCAATATATTTTGACATATTAACTACATTTTCATATTGGCCTTCTAGGTTGAATATTTTAAATAAACCAAGTATTTCATTTGTATCCAATATGCCTCTTTCAAAGGCATCTCCAGCAAACACGGATAAATCGTTATATTTATTTAATTTAATCAAACTATCTATTATTGTACAATAACAAAAATCATCAAAAATATTATAGTATGAAATGTATGCATAATAATCATTTAAAAAGCACGAATCCTCTTCTCCTATTATTTCTGATGCTAATATAAGAAACAAGTAATCAATTTTATCAAGTTTAGTATTGTCACTATTTAAATGTGTTAATACTCTTTTATAAGCATCTTTGCCAAGCGCATCAATGAAAAAATCGCCATCTAAATCTGTATACTTTTTATATCTAACATTTGCTGGAAGTATTGGAGTAATTGTTTCAAAATCTTTTATAAACTTTTTATTAAAATTCTTATTTATTGGCATTAATATAAAAATATTTAAACTTCATCCTATTATATAGATTTTTTAAGTAAATTCAAGAATATTTTAAAATCCATTGAATTTTTTCTATAGCAATATAAATTTTTAATAAACAATATATATCTAAATAGTTTAAATAGATTAACTTTTGTGACATAGTTTGAAAAAAGCATTACATATTTCTAGTTTTTATTTTAAAATTAATAGTCTATATTATAATTAGATTTTTATTATTTAGAAATAATAAAAATTTAGGCGGAGGCGCCTTTATTATTTTATATAATTACAAAAGTACAGTTTATGAAAAATATTATTAGTTTAGTTAAGAATGAACAAGATAGTTATTATGACATTGTTTTATTATACCAAATGATGTTAGATAATTGTGAAAAAGTTTTAAAACTATTAAATAATGTTTTTTCTTTAGAAAGAAATACAAATAATAATAGTGTTAAAAATAATAATGTATGTGCATGTGAGGCCTTACAAGATGACTATACTAATATTAAATTAAAGTATAGTGATTTAAATAGAACATATTTATATAATAAAGCTTCTTTTGATCAAAAAATTGATCAACCTTTTGTTTCAACAATAGAAAAAAATGGTATAATGAAAGAAACTGTTTTTACAAAAGAAGAACTACTTGTATTAAGTTTAGCTGTAAACCACAATAATAGCATAGTTAATCTATGCAACAAAACAGATTCAATAAGATCTTTAATGACAAAGGGTTTAATTAAACTAAATGACGATGGTCTATTAGTTGTTGACAAAATTATTGAACTTTTAATAAAAACTGGCAATTCAAATGGATGTGTTGCTCTTAATGAAATAACTAATAAAAACTGTGACATCATTAGTATAGCGTGGGGAAACTTTAATTAATTTTTTAATAAAAAATATTGAATATTATTAAAGGTTTATATATTGTTTATCTTACAAAAGCAAAATAAAAATTATTTATGAAGTCAAACTTTCAAAATGTAAGAGGAACGCAAGATTTTTTTTATGAACAAATTGATAAATACAATTATGTTGTAGATATAGCAAAAAAGAATTTTAAAAGCTATAATTTTCATGAAATATCTACTCCAATAATTGAAGTTAGCGAACTATTTGAAAGAAATTTAGGAGATACATCCGATGTAGTTTCAAAAGAAGTTTATAAATTTGAAGACAGAGGTGGCAATATACTTTCCTTGCGTCCAGAATTTACGGCCGGTGTTGTTAGAAGCTTTTTAAATAACGGGGAGCTAAATCAAAATCTCCCTCAAAAATTGTTTTCATATGGGCCTATATTTAGGTATGATAGACCACAAAAAGGCAGATATAGACAATTTAATCAAATTAACTGTGAATATATAGGTAATTCAGAATATATGGCTGATGTTGAACTTATAACATTGGCCTATAAGATTCTATCAGACTTAAACCTTAAAGATATAACACTAGAAATAAATTCTCTTGGCTCAAATGAATGTAAAAAAAGATATGAAAAGGCTTTAAAAGAATATTTTTTAAACTTTAAAGATAAATTATCTTATGATAGTCAAATTAGGCTAGAAAAGAATCCATTAAGAATATTAGATAGTAAAGAGGAATGCGATAAAATATTGCTAAAAGACGCTCCAAAAATATCAGATTTTTACACAGACGAAGAAAGGACATTTTTTGATAACATATTAAAAATGTTGTCTGAAATTGGTATTAAATACAAATCAAACAATTTATTAGTTAGAGGACTTGATTATTATACATCTACAGTATTTGAATTTACAACAACAGACTTAGGTGCTCAATCTACAGTTCTTGCAGGTGGAAGATATGATAACTTAATAGAACAAATGGGTGGAAATTCAATACCATCAGTTGGTTTTGGTGGCGGTATTGAGAGAATGATGTTACTAATTGACAATAATATAATTAAAAAAGACGAAATAATAGCAGTCATACCAGTATCAGAAAATGAAAATGAATTTTGTTTAAATTTATCAAATACCTTAAGAACTCATGGAAAAATTGTTGAGTTTATATATTATGGCAAATTTAAAAAGAAAATGGAAAAAATGAATAAATGCGGTGCAAAGTTTGCTATTATTATTGGTGATGATGAAATAAAAAATAACAGATTTAAAATTAAAAATTTAGAAACCGGCATTGAAGAGGACTTTTCTATTTAATAATATAAGCTTTCTTTTAAAGAAAGCTATCATTATTATATATAAATACTTTAATATAAATTTATAGAAAATTTTGTCAACTTATTGATTTTAAAAATAATAGAAATATTATTTTATTAGCACAATAAAACTCACCAACATGAAAAGTAAATCAGGGTTTAATCTATTAATGATGAGTGGCGTAATATTAATAATTGGCATATTAATGAGCGCAACATTAGGTTTTTATAGAGTTAATAATACAAAAAGACGAATTGAACAAACTAGAGATAGATTAGCAAAAATTGAATCAGCTTTGAAAGAATATGTTTTTAAAAATGGTGGTTTTCCATGCCCAGCTCCATTAAGTTGCGATTCTGAAGAATGTGATAACACATCTTATGAAATGGGTAAAGAGGCAAGAAACGGCACATCGTGTGTATCTGGTGATGACTTAGGAATTTTTTCTTCTTCACTTAACTCTGAAACAATTTTATACGGTGCTGTGCCAGCACTAAGTTTAGGCATGTCAAATGATAATATAATTGATGCATGGGGAAATAAAATAGTTTATATAATTCCACAGTCTTTAACAACATCAGATGCCTTTGAAAGAATAGCTAATGAGAAAAAGGATGACGCAACAACTGAATATATAAAAGACGGTAAACTGTATGTTTTAATGTCATTTGGCAAAAATACAAAAGGAGCATATCCATATGATAGTAAATTAAGCAACTATTTTTCTGGAAAAGAAAACATGCCAGTAGATTCATTTTCTGTAAATATAGAAAATAATAGTTTAACAAGATCTGAAACTTTACAAAATTTTAGAATAGGCGAATTAGAAAGACAAGTTTTAGAATGCCCAGATGAAGTATTTATAATGAATGCTGAAGTAATAGACACATCCTTTGATGAAAGTAAATCTGAGAATTGCGAATATTTTTCATATACTGGTTCTAAACAGAACTTTACTGTTCCAGATAAGGTTTTTAGCCTTGAAGTAAAAGTTTGGGGTGCACAAGGTGGATCAAGCAGCGGAGGTGCATCTGGTGGAAAAGGCGGTTATTCATATGGTATATTATCAGCATCTCCAGGCAATGTTTTAACAATTGTAGTAGGCGGTTCCGGAAAAGATGGAAGCAATGCTGGAGACGGCGGAGGTGGTGGAGGCGGAAGTGCCATATTAAAATCAAACACTCCAATTATCGTTGCCGGTGGTGGCGGTGGTGGCGGTGGTAGTAATTCACGTGGTGGCGCTGGCGGTGGCGGAAGTGCCAATGGCGGCAGCAGTAGTGGAAAAGGAGGAGGAAGTTCAACTAATGATGGTACTGATGCTTCAAAAGGTACAGTTGTTTCTGGAACTGGTAGTTATGGATACGGAGATGGTGGAAATGGTTCTCACACAGGGGATACAACGGCCTACGGGGATGGTGGTGGAGGCGGTGGATATAAAGGAGGCACTGGTTCAATTGCTTCAAATGGACATGGCGGAGGCGGCGGTTCTGGCTATATTGGCGGTGTAAGCAACGGTGGTGGTACATCAGGTCAAAATTCTGGTGATGGACGAATTGAAATATGCTATGGAGAGTATGATTCAACAATAAAACCTAGTGATAGTACGATTAGCGGAGGCCCTTCAAGTTCATCAGGCGGTTCTACAACTATTGATCCAGATATAGATGATAATACAGATACAGATACTGAAGAGTGTGTTGATTTTGCATATACTGGTTCTGAACAAACTTTTACTGTACCACAAGGAGTTAAAGAATTAAAACTAGAGGTTTGGGGAGGGCAAGGCGGAAAATCTAATGCTGATGGTGGAAAAGGCGGATACTCCTATGGAACATTAGAAGTTTCTGAGGAACAAGTATTAAATATTATGGTCGGTGGTGCTGGAGAGGATGGAACACGTGGTACTGGTGGTGGAGGCGGTGGAGGTGGTGGTGGAAGTGCTATACTAATGAATGGCAAACTTTTGATTGTCGCTGGTGGTGGTGGTGGATGTGGTTCTAATAGTGGCTCAAGTGGAGGTGGCAAAGGTGGTGGTGGAAACTCATTGGCGACTGGTTATACTGGAGGAGGCGGCAGATATGGAAAAAATGGTGTTGGTGGTGTTACTGGAACAACAAACAGTTATTGTTCTGCTGGACAAGATGGACAATCAAGGAGTGGTGGAAGTGCTTACAATGCCACAAAAACATCAAATTCAACAACGTCCTTTACTAAAGGCGGTGCGTCTGCTGGATCATTATCTGGTTCTGGAGGTGGTGGCTATGGTGCTGGCGGAGGAGGAAGCCAAGGTTGTGCTAATTATGGTGCTGGTGGCGGTGGTGGCGGTTATGGTGGAGGCGGCTCTGGCTCTTATGGATATGGCGGCGGTGGTGGCGGTGGATACATAGGTGGTGTAACCAATGGCGGCGGAACTTCTGGTGATAACTCAGGTGACGGCAGAGCAAGAATCTGCTATACAAAACCTCAAGATGAAAGTTATGAAAAACCATATTACGATGATGAAGGATGTTTAATAGTACCATATAGCAATTCTGAATATAAATTTACGGTACCAACTGGCGTTACAAGTCTTGAATTGGAAGTTTGGGGAGGACAAGGTGGAAATGGTAATAAATCAAACGGTGGAAAAGGTGGATATTCATATGGTACATTAACAGTTGCGTCAGGTGATATTTTAACTGTTATTGCAGGAGGGGCTGGTGGTACAGGTTCAGCTGGATATAATGGAGGAGGTGCTGCTGCAAATAGTACATCCGGAGGCGGTGGCGGTAGAACAGAGATAAAAAAATCAAATACTTTATTGATTGTTGCTGGCGGTGGCGGTGGAGGTGCAGGTAATGGAAGTAAGTATGGAGGAGGTAATGGTGGCGGTGGTTCTAATGGTGGAAATACAGGAAGTAGTACATCTACTTGTGGTGGTGCTGGTGGAAAAGACGGTGTTGGCGGAAGTAAAGTTGAAAATTGTGGTTCCGCTTCATATAATTCTGGCGGCACCATTAATGGTGGTGCTGGAAAAATAAATGGTGATCATGCAAGTGGTGCTGGTGGTGGCGGCTATGGTGGAGGGTGCAGTGGTAGCCATGAACATGGTGGAGGCGGAGGCGGTGGATATATAGGAGGCGTAACAAATGGAGGCGGAACGACTGGCACTAATTCGGGTGATGGTAAAGCTAGAATATGTTTTGGACAAAAAATTGAGGATGAAAGTAAGCCTTATTATGATTCTGAGGGATGTTTAATTGTTCCATATAGTGGATCTGAATACAGCCTTATTATTCCGAATGGTGCTACTAGTGTTGAATTAGAGGTGTGGGGAGCAAGTGGTGGAAGTAGCAGTCGTGGAAGTTCTGCCCCTGGTGGAAAGGGTGGTTATTCATATGGTACATATAATGTATCTCCAGGAGATGTTTTGACAGTTATAGTTGGCGGTGTTGGATTGGATGGTCAAAATGCTGGAGATGGAGGTGGAGGTGGTGGTGGAAGTGCCATATTAAAATCTAGTACTCCACTTATAGTTGCCGGTGGTGGCGGAGGTGGAGGTGGCACTAATTCACGTGGTGGTATTGGTGGCGGGGGTGCTGAGAATGGAGGTAATGGCGGCTCTGGAAAAGGAGGAGCAAGTTCAACTAAAGATGGTACTGACGCTTCAAAAGGTACAGTTGTTTCTGGAAGTGGTGGTTATGGATACGGAGATGGTGGAAACGGTTCTCATACAGGGAATACTACAGCCTACGGGGATGGTGGCGGAGGCGGTGGATATAAAGGAGGAACAGGCTCTATAGGAAGTATGGGGAATAGTGGTGGAGGTGGTTCTGGATACATAGGTGGTGTGACTGATGGTGGTGGAACTTCTGGTATTAACTCTGGGAATGGTAAGGCAAGAATATGTTTCCCAAATTTAAAGAATGGACCTTATTATGACGAGAATGGATGTTTAGTTATACCATATAGTGGAGGTAATTATGATTTTACTGTTCCGAATAATGTTGATAATATAAGTTTAGAAGTTTGGGGTGGACAAGGTGGTTCTAGTACGAATAATAACATTTCTGGTGGAAAAGGTGGTTATTCTTATGGTACTTTATCTGTATCAGAAGGTGATATTTTAACTGTTATTGTTGGTGGAAAAGGAGCTGATGGCGGTGGCGGTGCTGGCGGTGGCGGTAGCGCTATATTAAAATCTGGTACTCCACTTATCGTTGCTGGCGGCGGAGGTGGTACTGGATCGTATAAAAATTCAAAAGAAACGCCTGGCGTTGGCGGTGGTGGTTCTAATGCTGGCGGTACAAACTCTAGAGGAAATGCACGGGGTGGATCTAATGGCTCTGGAGGTACTGGTGGCGACAATGCTGGTGGAAATATTGGTAGTGGTACTGAAGGCGGAGGGAATGGTGGCAATGCGCATTCAAGTTCTGCATCTATACCTGGTGGATATGGTTATGGAAAAGGTGGTGATGGAAATGAGACTGCTTTTGGTGCTGGTGGTGGAGGTTATGGTGGTGGTAATGCAACCGGAGAAGGCGGTGGAGGCGGTGGCGGCTATATAGGAGGTGTGACTGATGGCGGCGGAATTAATGGCACAAATACTGGAGATGGAAAAGCTATTATTTGTAATAATAAAAGAAGAAATATTGAAATGAGATATACTTTTCCAAGGTCAAAGTTTGGGGAAGTTGCATTTTCAGTAGAAACTTGCCATAGTTATGTTAGCTATCCGGCAAGAAAGAATGACTACTATTATATTTCAACCTATAAAAATGGTGATACTGTAATATATAATAAACCTGCAAAAAGATGTGGAGAAGATGGCAAATGGGAAGATGGATATGTTTATGAATGCGAACTTATGGATACATGCAGCAATCCGTCAAATAGAACTGATTATGATTTTAGCAGATTTCATTTTGATATTGTTAATACAGGTGTTATTCGTGATGTTGACAATACTGTTGAGTTTATGTGTATAGTTGATGAAAATGGCAGTAAGTGGTATAAGATAAAATAGTTTATAACGCATTTGCTATTTTTTAATTTTATTGTTGAATTACAATAAATATAATAATGTAAATAATTATTGGATTTTTAAAATACTTTATTTTTTGTTGATAATATAAATAATTCAATTATTGGCTTATAATAAAGATTTTAAAAATCTTGTATATTCTTCCATTTTTTTTATATTATCTTCTATTATTTGCTTATCAAGGTTTGGTATGTGTGTATCTTTATTAAAAATATTAATTCCTAATATTAATAGTATTTTGTATAATGTATAGGCATTACAGCCTGTTTTATTGTTTTGCAACAATGATATTTTAGAAACGTCAGTTTTGCTCGAATATGCCAAGTCTTCATTCGTGTAATTCATCTCTTTCCTCTTTGTTTTTATAAATGCGGATAGATATTGATAAAATTCTTTTTCTGACATCATAATGTTTTTTATATCACATTTTTTTGTATAAATAATATTTTTTTCTTGACAAATAACAATTGTAGTTTATAAATAATTGTAGTTTAACAATTTTTTATGATAAATGAGTTTTAAGAAGATTTTTATGATGTTTGCCATACTATGTGGTTTGTTTATTTTTAATGCAAGTGCATCTTTTGCTGATACTATTGGTATTGGTGTAAACAATGCTTCTGATATTAATCAATCTAATGCTATGGCCAAGGTTTTATGCAACGTATTAAAATTTGTTACCGGTGGTATTGGCAAGACGATTGCATCATTCATTATTATTGGTGTAGGTATTGGTTTCTTCACTGGTAAAGTTTCTTGGGGACTTTTAATTGGTGTTACACTTGGTATTTCAGCAATGTTTGGTGCACCTGCTATTATTGGCGCTATTACTGGTGACAGTAATTTTATAGGAACTATGTGTGGTGGTGGTACTGGTGGTGGTGCTGGTGCTGGTGCTTAATTGACAATAGTCCAAACAAGTAGATAATATAAATAATTATACCAAAATTTTTATATAGCTTGTTTAGGATTGTAGTAGCGGATATTTATTATCCGCTATTTTTGTATCTATAAAACCTAAACTTAGAATGAGGTTCTGTTTTGACTTTATTAACAAGATAATGCAATTTATTTTTAACTTTACTTGTATAAACTTTTCTTTGATAAAATGAATCTATAGGTGATATTTATATAACCTTGCTGATACTAAAAATTTGATGAAATAATGTATATAATTTTAAACAAACTTTTATAACATAGAGCTTTGTTTTTTATTTTGTTTGTTTTTATATTAGTTTATTTTTTTAAAATATTTATTTTGTTTTACAGGTTATAGGCATAAGTTGTTAAAATTGATGTAAGTATAAGGTTTTTCAATACCAAACTATGTTTGACAATTGGCTTATTTTGTACAAAGTGTTGGGTAATAACAAGCTAGTTACTGTGAGTAAACTTTAATAATTCAATCATTGTGGTTAATTCTGCAAACTTTGTCTATAGGTCGTCAAGTAAAAATAAGCAAGCTGTTTTTATTTTTTTTGACATTTATGGTTTTTTGACAGATTTTTAAGCATTTGAAATAATGATAAAATAAATGGAGATTAATTTAAACTTATTGTTTAGTAATATATAAGCAAAGTAAAATGCGCTATCTTATTAATTGATAATGTGCTTTAATAAGTAATTTTGTAAGTAGCAAGCAATAATTATTTATATAATTGTATGTGTAACCATATATGTACTCTAAATAGACCGCTATGACATTATTGGTATGCTGTAAATGAATAATATGATTGGTTTAAGGAATAATTTAAGTTTATATTTTTTAAAATAAAATTATAATGGATCTTCCGCTGAGCAGTCTCCAGATATGTATTCCCATGTACCGTCGTTTCTACATTCTAATATAACATATCCTCTATATTCATTTGTTGTACTTGGGGTTGAATTTACACATTGTACCATTATTCTTTCGCCTAAAGGAGCTCTGAGGTATTTTGTGTTTATTGCCTTTGATAGTTCGTAATCCTGTGAAAAATTTCCGCCTGTAACATGGTCTATATTTGATTCGTTACAACCTTCTAAACACTCATATAGAGTATCACTCCATTTACCATATTTTAAGCATTTTTTTATTGGTCTAAAATTGTTGGATTTTGATGGGTTTTTTGAAATATATCCTGTGGCACAAGCATTTTTTGAAATTATTTCTGTTGTTTGCTGGCATATGCCGTTTGGACATTTTGAATCCGATGCATAGTTCCAATTACTGCCTTGATCTTGCAAATCATTTAAACTGCATGGCATGTCTTCTAAATCAAGGTCTATAAGTAAATCGTTTCTGTTTTCGTATATTACTATGTCATCAAAATTGTTATTTAATATGTCTTTAATATAGGTATTATTTGCCATAATTCTTTTATCAAAGGCTGAATTTTCACAGGTGTAATAACTGTCGTTTGATTGTTGCTTTTCATCGTTTGAACATTCATTTCTGTGTTCTCCAAATTTATTATATGAAGCTTTTTTATCTTCACCTGGACTGATTAGAATATATGTTGCATCATTTGTTATTGTATCATCGTTAAGATTGTTTATAGTTAAACCTTTTTCACCATCTCTTATAAAATATTCTTTGTCTGTGTATTTTACATTTGTGGCATAGGCTATTTTATTTCCCCATGCATCAAACGTGTAGTTGGAAGGAAGTCCTAATGCTTTTGTTGGAACGCCTCCATATACGTAGGTATAATCATCATCCGTTGTATAAGCTCCGTCTGAAGATTCACAATTGGTTAATTCTTGTCCAATATCGGATAAATTTTTGACGCTAACAGTAATATCAGAAGGACATGGCAATCTTCCATTTTCCAAAATAAATATTTTTATTGCATCGTTTATTTTATTCATTTTGTCTAGTGTTATGTTTGTGTGTGAATTTTTTGAAAGTGATGCTTGAAAATTTATACCAGCAACTGTTAATATTCCAATAATTAAGATTGTTATTGAAAGTTCTAAAAGTGTAAAACCAAATGTTTTTTTAATCATCATATTTAAAAATCCCTAATCTTCCGTATTTAAAACATTTTATTTTATATTCGTTGCTGCTGTCTTCAATTTCATGGTTATATGGAATGTAGGTTGATGGCAGTGAAAATGTAGCTGAAATGTTATTGTCTGTTTTTAATTGATTTACTATGGTTGTTGTTATATAACAGAAAATGTTTTCAATTTTTGCGTCGTGTAAAAGTTGCATTCTTGTTTTGTATCTTACTATGTCATCCCCGTAACTGTCATCTGAAATGAATATTTTTACATTTTGTGCAGAATAGGTTGCTAGATTTGTAGACTCTGCTGTTTTTGCACCAGATGATGATAATTGAGAATTTCTTTTTGAGTCAAAAGCACCAAATTTATTCTTACCATTTGAAACTAATGTGTATACAACTGTATCTGATATTAGATTGTCTGTTGCGTTTGCGTTGTCATATACTTTAATTCTTACCTGAGTGGGAATTAACTTTGTTATTCCACTAGTAGAGTTTGTAGAAGTGCTTGTAGTTGTGGTCGTTGTGTTGACACTGTATAATATTTTACCATTCCATGCATCATTTGCTATATCTTTAGTTAAGTTTAAATCTATATATGGAACAGCACCTGTGGCAACTGAATTGTTCACGTATATGCCATTTGCTGTATTGTTGGTTGTACATGATGAGGCACTTTTGCCATCGTCTTTTTTTAAACCAGCTGGGCATGGTAGTTTGCCGTTTTCCATTGCATAAATTTCAAGAGCATTTTGTATTGCGTTTAATTTTATATTTGTTGATTTAATCTGATTTTGTAATAAAAAATATTTGCTTGCTTCAAAAGTACCTGACATTAGCAAGCCTATTACAACAATTACAATAGCTAATTCTACCATTGAAAATGCACTATTTTTAAGCATTATTTGATGTTTAATTTAATTATTTCTAAAAATAATTAATTTTTTAGAAAATACAAGAAAAATGTTAAAATCTTTTTTGCTATTTTAGTAATAGGATAAATATTTATCCTATTACTAAAAGGATTATTTTTTATTTTTGTTCTCTGTATTTTTTATAGTTTTTTTCTTGATAGTGTCTTTTTGTTTAGAAACTGTTTTTGTTTTTTTTATTTTTTTTTTTGTTTCTAATATTTCTTTATTTTGTGAATTATTTTCTTCTTTTTTATTTTCTTCTTCAGCTAAAAAAGGACTAAAAATTGAAAAATTTACATTATTATAGTCAACATCTTTATCTTTTTTAGTAAGTTTTTCACCTTTTAATACTTTTTCAACTTCTTCTTTGTCAAGAGTTTCATATTCTAAAAGAGCTTCAGCAAGAGTGATTAAATCTTTCTTTTTGTTCTTTAGTAGTTCTTCAGTTTTTTTCTTTTGAGTAACTATAATATTTTTTATTTCGGAATCAATTAGATCAAGAGTAGCGTCAGAACTGCCTTCAAGTTGATAAGTTTCCCCGGCGTTTCTTTTCCTTTCATAGTTAACTGGTCCTAATTTGTCACTAAAACCATACATTGTAACCATTCTTTCAGCCAGTCTTGTAGCTTGCTTAATATCAGAACTAGCACCTCCAGTAATTTTATCCGGACCCAATATCATTTCTTCAGCAACTCTTCCACCAAATGATACCATAATTTCTTCAAGCATTTGAATTTTATTTTCATAATTTTTATCATCTTCAGGCAAGAAAGATGTAACGCCACCAGCTCTGCCTCTCGGTATGATTGTAACTTTGTGAAGTGGATCTACATTTTTACAATTTAAAGCAACTATTGTATGTCCTGCTTCATGATAGGCTGTTAATTTTCTATCTTCAGGCTTCATAGGTCTATTTTTTCTAGCTAAACCCATGATTATTTTATCTGTTGCCTCTTCTATTTCCTCCATTGTTATTCTCTTTCTATTTGCTCTAGCAGTTAATAAAGCTGCTTCATTTATTAAATTAGCTAAATCAGCGCCTGAAAAACCAGGAGTAGCTTTTGCAACAACGTTTAAATCAACATCGGATGCTAATTGAACCTTTTTTGCGTGAACATTTAATATTTCTTCTCTGCCTTTATAGTCGGGAAGATTAACTGTAATCTGTCTGTCAAACCTTCCTGGTCTCATTAATGCTTTATCAAGCACATCAGGCCTATTTGTAGCTGCTATGACTATTACTCCTTCATTGCCTTCAAAGCCATCCATTTCAACTAACAATTGGTTTAATGTTTGTTCTCTTTCATCGTTTCCGCCGCCTATGCCAATGCCTCTGTGCCTGCCAACAGCATCAATTTCATCAATAAATATTAAGCATGGTGCGTTTCTTTTTGCCTCCTCAAACATATCTCTAACTCTGCTGGCACCAACACCCACAAACATTTCAACAAAGTCAGAACCGGATATAAAGAAAAATGGAACATCAGCCTCGCCGGCAATAGCTCTGGCAAGCAATGTCTTACCTGTTCCAGGTTCTCCAATTAAAAGACAACCACGTGGTATTCTTGCACCAATTTTTGTGTATTTTTCTGGTTCTTTTAAAAAATCAACAAGCTCTTCTACTTCCTCTTTTGCCTCGTCAATTCCAGCTACATCTTTAAATGTAATTTTACCTTTCATTTGAACCATTTTAGCTTTAGACTTTCCAAACTTAAATGCGCTGCTAGCACCATTACTAGCGCCCTTCATAAAGTAAAGCCAAACAGCTATTAATATAAAAAATGGCAATGCGCTTAAAATATAACTAAATACTTTTTCACTCGTTGAAATTAGGGGAACTACCTTAACTGCAACATTTTGCTCTTGCAATTCCTTAACTAGATCTGGATATTCTGCTGATAATGTAATAAAAGATTTCCCATCTTTTAATTGTCCTGTTATTTCGTCACCTCTTATTTCAATATTATCAACTTCTCCATTGTTAACCTTAGTTAAAAAATCTGAAAAAATTATCTCATCTTTACCATTATTATTTATATTAAGCATATTTGAGAATATAAACAAAGCTAATATAATCAATAACCAAGTTAAAATATTTTTCTTAAAGTTTTTATTCATTGAAATACCAATTTTTTATTTACATTAATAATCTAATCATTTTTTTGAAATTATCAAGTTTATTTTTACTATAATTACTTGACTTTCAACTCTACATTATATAATATAATTATACAATGTAATAAATAAATTGGAGTTAAAATGAGTGATCTTATTGACAACGTATACGAAGTAACATTAGGGCCTTTAGTAGATAGCCTTGGCAAATTTTTTAAATGGTTATTTAGTGTTGAAGATGAGAAAGAAATAAGCAATTTATCTCCAGAACTTAAAAAATTTAGAGAAGACAATATATCAAAATATAATAGTGGAAACAATAAAGAAAAAGACGAAATAGCAAGAAATTTTATTAATAATAAAAAGTTACAAGAAGAAATATTAAACCATAGAGAACAATTAGAGAAACTTGGTTTAGAAGTTGGACTTACGAAAGATGTGATGCACGCTGTCGATAGGTATATTACTCAATTTGATAACAAATATCAAACTAGAATAAGTTTTTTTGGTAAGAGAGGCTTTAATCCTCTTGGCAAAGCAAGTACCGCAAAAGAAGTATTGCAGAAAAAAATAGAAAAGTATTCAGACAAACAGAATAAGATTAAAAACCTAGCCAAAGATTCTGAAACAAAAGTTATAGAAATTCAAAAATGCTTAAAATTAGTAGATTACTATAGAAATTCTATTCAATCAATTGAAAATGATGTAAGATTGACTGATAAAGAGAAAGAGATTTTAAAGAAGTCTGCCGAAGATGAAATAAAAAATACTCTAAAGGAAGCTGCTAAATATAGATCTGTAGATCGTCCGTTAAGTCTTTCAAGGGACATTGAAAGGGAACTTAGAAACACTTTAAGCAGAGAGCAAAGAAAACTTGGAGCTTTTGTTGGTAAAGATGTTGAAGTAGAATTGATAAGTATTGATGAAAGAACTGGCAAGCCAAATTATAATGTAAAAGAATCAAATCAAGACGAACATTTTAATAAATTAGATTCTGCAATTAAAGTAATAGAAGATCTTAAAAGAGCGAATAAGCAAATTAAAAAGATTTCTAGTAAGAATTTAAATGAAATAGAAATAGATAAAAACACGAAAGAATTTTTATTGACTATGCCTATAGAGCTTAAACAAAAGCTTCTTGATAAAAAACTTATTGAAGTTTCTAATGATGGTGGAATTACGATACATGGAAAAAATACTGAAAAAGTAGCTGATGAATTGATTAACCACTTAAAAGATTATAGATCCCTTGACCATAGAGCTGGTTTAACTCCAGATCTTATATTTGCCGAATTAAAAATGACAAATAATAGAAATAAAACACGTGGTGATAAACTTGAACAGCTTTCCAAAAAAACTAGAACTAAACTGACACCGCTTGTCAATGATTTAAAAAAGGTTGCTGAGTCACAACAGATTATGGAAAATAAATTATCGGAAATTAGACAAAGATTCAATATGCAACAGAAAAATCTATTGCAACAACAACAAAATGCCATGAACGCATTCAGCAAAATACAATTAGGATCCGGAATAGATAATAAACAAATAAAAAATAAAAGCCCAAATCAAAACACACAAGACAATTCTTTTGGAATATAATAAAACAGTTTTAATATTTTAATAATCTACCAGCTTTAATACTGGTAGATATTTGTATTATACTATTCTGGCTATACTAGTTGATTAGTTTTGCTTTAACAATAAGATAATATGACATAATTTATATAAACAAGGTACAGAGCCAAATAGCTTTAATGCCAAACTTAATGTCCCATTAATGTCCATTAATCAAATTTACTTATTTTTATTGGACGAGTTATGGACAAATTTTATCAGACGTGGAAATAGCAAGCTTTAATTGATGGAAAATTAGTAATTGATGCATATTTGTATAATATCTCTAATACCGAAGTTTGCCGAAGAAAAATGAATAACCATCAGATAGGCTGTTGGATTGGTTTGTGTAGTACTAAAGACTTATTCTAATATTGCTGCATATATTAAAAATTGTATTTTGTTTTATTATTCATAAATATTGATATTAATTCTGTGTCTTAATAAAAATTGTATTGACTTTTAATTATCATTTAAAATAATATTAAGTCAAGATTGTTTATTAAGTTATTTATTAAGTGGCAAGTAGTATGAGTGAAAATACATTACATCTTTCTTTAAAAAAAACAGAACAATATGGTAAACTACCAAAAATAGTTGTTATGGGTGTTGGTGGTGGTGGATGTAACGCTGTAAATAATATGCTAACAAAAGATATAGAGGGTGTAGAATTCATTGCTGTAAACACTGATATTCAATCTTTAGCTAATTCTAAAGCCGAAAAAACTATACAGCTTGGAAAAAATGTTACAAAAGGGCAGGGTGCTGGATCCTATCCTGAAGTTGGATTATCTGCAGCTGAAGAATCAAAAGAAGAAATAGAAGAAGCCTTGAAAGATGTACAATTATTGTTTTTAACTGCAGGTATGGGTGGTGGCACTGGTACCGGGGCAACTCCATATATAGCTAAACTTGCAAAGGAAAAAGATATATTAACAATAGCTGTTGTAACGAAACCATTTCAGTACGAAGCTGAAATTAGGTTAAGATTGGCCGAACAAGGTATAGCTGAGCTTAGAAAATATGTTGATACAATGATAGTTCTTCCAAATGAAAATCTTTTTAGAATAGCAAATAAAGAAACTACATTAAAAGAGGCTTTTGCATGTTCTGATAATGTTTTATATTTAGGTGTTAGAGGCATAACGGATCTTATAACTACTCCCGGATTAATTAATCTTGATTTTGCTGATGTTAGAATGGTTATAAAGAAGATGGGCAGGGCAATGATGGGTATGGGTGAAGCTGAAGGTGAAAATAGGGCAATTAAAGCAGTAGAAGAAGCGTTATCAAATCCATTACTTGAAGATGTCAATATTAAAGGGGCTACTGGTGCACTTGTTAATATTACAGGATCTCCTGATATAACATTGTTTGAATTTGACGAAGCAGCAAAGAGAATTAGAGAAGAAATTGGTGGAGACAATGCTGTTATAAAAGTTGGAACTGCTTTTATGAAAGAACTTGAGGGAAAAATAAGAGTTTCTATTTTTGCAACTGGTATGCAGGAAAATATAGATAGCAGCTTGATTTATTCTGATAAAAAAAATAATGATAAAAAAGAATCATATAGTGAAGAAAATAGTGATTATAATGATAAAATTGAAAAAGAAAAATCCGAACATACCTTAGAAGAAAATAATAATGAATTGCCATTAGGAATTGCAACACCTAAAAAAGATAGTGATACAATTAAACATAGAACTATTGGTGGTAAAACTAGAATTACAGCTGTTGCTGGTGATGATTTTTTTGATGTTGGAAAACCATATGTTGAAGAAGATTTGGATATTGAGGATAAAAAATCTGATTCGCTATTCTTTGGATTGTTTGGTGGTTTTTCTTCTAAGAAAAAAGATAAAACTACAAATAAGTCTGAATCTAGTACATTTAAATCAAAAAATAGAGAAATAGAATTTAAAAGTAACAATCAAGATGATGAATTAAGCGAGGATATACTTGAAATACCAGCATATTTAAGAAAGAAAAAATAATCATCATAATTCTATTACTTTTTAAAATTTTTTATATTTTTTAATAGTTTTTATGGCAATAAAGACTTAATTAATCATAAAAAAATATAAATACTCTTATAGAATAAAGATAATGGTGATATAAAATAATAGCACAAAACGAAGTTTTTCTTATAAAGTTGTAGTATTAATTATGATATATTAAACAGACTTGTACTTGTCATTTTAGTTCAAAAGTTTTTAAAAATGATTACTGTGATTTTTTAAATATTAACGAATAATAAACTAAAGATTATGGAGATAAATTCTTATTTCTTAAATTGTTTATTTGAAAAATATATCCACAATTGAAAATATAATACTTAAATATAAAAAACTATACTAAAACAATTATAGAATAAGGATTATGACTTGACGCAATAATTTTTGCTTATAAAAATGTTAGTTATTGTTTGAATATGACGTTTAAAAGAAAATATTTTTATAGATAGTTCTTGTTCATAATTTTTATTTTTAACAATTATAGTAAAATAAGCCTATTTTTCAATACTTAAAAAAAAATATAAAAAAATTATTATTTTGCTTGCAATTAAAAAAAATGTCTTTAAAATATATAAAGGTAATCCGCGATAGCTCAGCGGTAGAGCAGTTGACTGTTAATCAATTGGTCGCAGGTTCGATCCCTGCTCGCGGAGCCATTTATTTTTTTAAGTGAGCTATTTAAAAAACAATCAAATATTTTTATAATAAAAAATGGCAATAATTTTAAATATTGCTTAAATTATTTTATATTATTTACTAATAGTTTTTTGTTATAATATTTTGATAAAATGGTACAATATTAATCAAAAATAAAGAATAAAAGTCAAAAAACTATTTAATTTGTGTATTGGATCTGCAGTACCAAATTAAAAGGAAACTGATATAGATTTGTTTGAA
>CALXXG010000020.1 GCA_944392625.1 uncultured Rickettsiales bacterium | reverse complement strand
GTTACGTTTATAAAAAAATAATTAATTTTAATATTTACTTATTTTAATTATAAAATATTTTGTATACTATAATTTTTAAAAATTATTTAAAATAAAAATTTTATATTGATTTTGATTATATTAATTGTTGTGATTTGGTATTTTTAACTTTGTAAACTATATGTATTAATTATTATTTTAATAAATTTTATAATTCTTTTAAATAAACTATATGTATATTTTATTTAATCTGTATTTTCCATTTTCAAAAATTATAAAATTATTTATATTTAAATCTTTAAATCTATTTCTAATTTTGTTTATAGTATTTTCTAAGACTCTTGTTTCTAATATATTATTATAACCCCATATATTTTTTAATATTTCTTCTTTTGAAGATGATTCATTTTTGTATAAAAATTCTATTACTAGACTTTCTTTATTACCCAATGTTATTTCTTTGTTTTTAATTCTTAAAGAATCATTATATATTTCAAAGTTTTTAAATTTTAATATTTTTGCCTCTTTTGATAAGAAATCTTGTATTATAGCAAATAAATTTCTTAAACTGAATGGCCTTGATATATTGATTGCTCTATCTATATTTTGTTTTGATATATTTATTACTATTGAGTTTGAGATTATATATTTTAATAAAGTATTATTTATTTTGAAATCGTCTAATAATGTAATATCAAAATTATTTTTTTGAATGTTTGGTTCATGTGAGAAGTTTATTATATTACAACCATTGAAAAATATATTTAAATTTTCAGTGATTGTAATATCATTACTTATTAATAGAATTGTTTTATTGGGTATTTTTGTCATATACAACCTGTATATTGGCGCCACATTTGTTAAGTTTGTCAGCTAAAAATTCGTACCCTCTTTCTAAATGATATATTCTGCTTACCTCTGATTTGCCTTCAGCGCATAAACCAGCTAATACTAAGGATACGGATGCCCTTAAATCACTTGCCATAACTTGTGCGTTTTTAAAACAGCCATCCTTTCCCTCAATGATAGCTTTGTTACCAATAACCGTGATATTTGCTCCCATTCTATTTAATTCTGGAACGTGCATAAATCTGTTTTCAAAAATTGTTTCGTCAATTGTTGAGTCACCATCTATCATAGCTAATAAAGTCATTATTTGTGCTTGCATATCCGTTGGATATCCAGGATAAACTTCTGTAACTATATCTATTGGTTTCAATTTATGTTTTCCTCTTTTTATTTCAAATGTTGTTTTATCAATTTTTTTAATATCAGCACCAATTTCTTTTAGTTTTTCAAGAATTGTTTCAATTGTGTTTTCGTAGTCTAAGCCCTCAATAATTAAATCGCCATCCGTCATCAATGCGCCTATAGCGTAACTTGCGGCTTCCATTCTATCACCCATAACGGTATATTCCGCTGAATGAAGTTCTTTTACACCTTCTATTTCTATATCTGGAGTTCCAGCTCCTTTTATTTTTGCACCCATAGCATTAAGACAGTTAGCTAAATCAACTATTTCAGGTTCTTTTGCAGCGTTTCCTATCCTTGTAATGCCTTCAGCTAGAACCGCACCCATCATAATATTTTCTGTAGCGCCTACTGAAGGAAATCTAAATTCTATATTCGCGCCTTGCAGTTTACCATTCTTGCATTTTGCTTTTACATATCCATCTTCTATGTCTATATCGACACCCATCTGTTTAAAGGCTTCTAAATGTATATCAACCGGTCTGCTGCCAATTGCACAACCGCCAGGCAAAGAAACCTCAGCCTGCCCAAATCTTGCCAAAAGTGGACCAAGAACTACAAATGAAGCTCTCATTTGAGAAACAATTGAATATGGTGCAATGTAATTATTTAAATTGCTGTTATCTAGTATTATTACTTTTCCATTGCCTCTATTGCTTAAATCACCGTCCAGTATCATTTTGCCTCCAAGGTGATTTATTAGATAAATCAATGTTGTCATATCTAAAAGATTTGGAATATTACTTAATTTAAGTGTTCCATTTTTTAATAAAATACTAGCACAAACCATTTTTAAAGCAGAATTTTTAGCTCCAGAAACTTTAATTCTCCCCTTTAAATTAGTCTTTCCACTTAGAACTATTTTTTTTAGCATATAATTATCTCCCATTAATTATATTTAGTCTGTTGGAAATATAATAAATGAATAATTAATTTTCAAGCAAAAATTTAAACTTGACAATAACTAATTGGCTTATATTGTTAATATATCTAAATGTTTATAAAATTATGCTTGAATTTTTAGAAAATCAAAGATCGGTTGAAGTGGAAAATGCTTTATATATAATCTCAACACCAATTGGCAATATGGATGATATAACTTTAAGGGCATTGAAAGTTTTATCAAAAGTTGACTATATTTTTTGTGAAGATACACGTGTTACAAATAAACTCTTTGAATATTATGGTTTCAATAAAAAATCATTATTTGTTTATAATGACTTTTCTAAGGAATATGAAAGAGAAAAAATAATTAAGTTACTTATGGAAAATAAAAGCGTTGGTTTGGTTTCCGACGCTGGTACACCTTTGATTTCTGATCCTGGTTTTAAACTTGTAAGAGAATGTAAAGAAAAAGATTTAAAAGTTATTCCAATTTGTGGGGCTTCTGCTGTATTGAGCGCTTTAGTTGCTAGTGGTTTAGCATCTGAACATTTTTTGTTTTATGGGTTTTTATCGGAAAAAGAAAATGAAAGAAGAAAGGACTTGGAAAAACTTAGCAATATTCAATATACTATTATAATTTATGAGAGTCCAAAAAGAATTATGTATACTTTAAATGAAATATTAAATATTATTGGGAATATTGATATTTGTGTTGCAAGAGAAATTACAAAAATTCATGAAGATATAAAAACTGATAAAGTTTTAAAAATTATAGACTATTATAAAAATAATGAAGATAAACTTAGGGGAGAGTTTGTAATAATATTAAGGCCAGAAAAAAACTTTCATGAAAATATAGATGTTGAAAAAATAAAAATAATATATAATAATTTAAAGAGTTATATGAAACCAAAGGATATTGCAGATTTTATAGTTAAAATTGGTATTTATAATAATAAAAAAGAAATATATAATATTTTACTGACTTTCTAGGAGATTAATATGCAAGATAAACCAATGCTAATATTAACACTTATTTTAGTTGGTATGCTTTGTGGCTATTTTTGGTTATTTGGGTTTAGTAGGGATAAATGGGTTAGATATGGACAGTATGGAGGCTTAGGAGTATGCGCTTTATTAATATTAGATAATGTATTTAGACCTTAATGAAAATTAATTTTGAATATACTAAGGAATTATTGACATTAAATGAAATTTATAATAAAAATAATACAGACAATCTAAGGATTGTAGGCGGAGCTGTTAGAAATTTTTTATTGGATAGGAAAATAAATGACTACGACTTATCTTCAAAAATTCTTCCAGAAGATGGTGTTAAATTATTAGAAAAGAATAATATAAAAGTTATTCCAACTGGTATTAAATTTGGCACTATTACTGCTATCATAAATAATAAAACATTTGAAATTACTACAACGAGAAAAGATATTAAAACAGATGGCAGGCATGCAAAAGTTGAATTTACTGATGACTTTAAGATTGATGCAGGAAGAAGAGATTTTACATTTAATGCTTTATATTTGGATTTTAATAATAATATATATGATTATTTTGATGGTATTACAGATCTTAAAAAAGGTATAGTAAGATTTATTGGTGATGCAGAACAAAGAATAAAAGAGGATTATTTAAGAATTTTGAGATTCTTTAGATTTTTTTCTTATTATGGTATAGTTTTAGACAATTATGGACTAAAATATTCTATACTATATAAGGATGGTCTAAATGGTTTATCTGGAGAAAGAATAAAATCTGAAATGTTTAAAATGTTTGCAGCCGATTATCCGTTAAACGCACTACATATTATGAATAACAATAATATTTTACAAATAGCTACCGGGTTAAACAACTTTGATTTTTATTACATAGAAATACTTTATTCATTAAAGAAATATCTTAATATTAAATTTAGTTGTAGTTTAGTTTTATCATTATTTTTAAAAAATATAGATGAGTTAAATATACTTAGAGAAAAATGGCGTTTATCAAAAAAGGAAAATATAGAAATTTTTAATATTTTAAAACATAAGGATGATAATTTATATACGGAAAAAGATATTAAAATATTATTATTTTCTGGAATTGAAATAGAATTGTTATTAAAAATTATTGTTTTTAATTCAATTATTCACAGTGATGAGATTAATTGTAATCTTTTGCAATACATTAATAATAAAATTAATTTTGCAAAAACTGAAAAAGCGCCTATTTTATTAATTAATGGCAAAGATTTAAATAACAATGGTTTTGAAGACAAACAAAGATATAGCTTTTTATTAAACAAAGCCAGAGAGCTATTTATAGAATCAGACTTTATTTTATCAAAAAATGATATAATCAAAAAATTAAAAAATGAATACAATTAATATATATTTTATATTATTTTATTCATTTTTTTTGTTTGATATTTATAATAAAAAGTTAATGGGATAAACAAAGCTATATAAAAATAAGTGTAAAACATTTAATATATCATTAACCTGTATATCCGTATTTTCCATTAAAAATACTGCTAATAAACTTAATCAAAAAGTTTCTATTACACCAAATAACTATGAGAAATATATAAAATAATATAAAATATGGTGTAAATAAAATTTTGATTTTTTCCCACATATATCCTCCATTAAGAGTTCATTGTTGCAAAAAATTCATCATTATTTTTTGTATTCTTCATTTTATCCTTTAAAAATTCCATAGCTTCAACGCTATTCATAGAAGTTAAAATTTTTCTTAACATCCATGTTTTTGATAATCTAGCTTTATCAAGCAGCAAATCTTCTTTTCTTGTACCAGATTTTGTAATATCCATGGCAGGAAAAATTCTTTTATCTGATAATTTTCTATCAAGGATTATTTCAGAGTTTCCAGTTCCTTTAAATTCTTCAAAAATAACCTCATCCATTTTTGAACCTGTTTCAATTAATGCTGTAGCTATAATTGTCAACGAACCACCCTCTTCTATATTTCTTGCGGCACCAAAAAATCTTTTAGGTTTTTGCAAAGCATTTGCATCAACACCACCAGTCAAAACTTTACCAGAAGAAGGGATAACATTATTGTAAGCTCTTGCAAGTCTAGTAATTGAATCTAATAAAATTATAACATCTTTTTTGTATTCAACCAATCTTTTAGCTTTTTCTATAACTATTTCAGCTAATTGAACATGTCTAAATGCTGGTTCATCAAATGTGGAGCTAATAACTTCACCTTTTACAGATCTGGCCATATCTGTAACCTCTTCTGGCCTTTCATCTATTAAAAGTACCATTAAATAAGCGTCTGGATGTGCTTTTGTAATAGCATGGGCTATATTTTGCATTAGAACAGTTTTACCAGTTCTAGGTGGAGCAACTATTAGTGCTCTTTGTCCTTTACCCATAGGAGTAATCATATCAATAATTCTTGAACTATCATCTCCATTTTTTAAGTAGGCCTCTTCATTTTCTAATTGCAATTTTTCATCAGGATAAAGAGGTGTTAAATCATCAAATCTTAATCTTGTTCTTAAATGTAAAGGATCTTTAAAATTTACTTCAATAATTTTAACCAAGGAAAAATATTTTTCACCTTTTTTAGGAGCTTTTACTTCACCTTTTATTAAGTCTCCTGTTCTTAAACCGAACTTTTTAATTTGATTTGGAGATACGTATATATCATCAGGACCAGCAACATAATTACTATATTGAGATCTTAAAAATCCAAAACCATCCGGTAAAACTTCTAGAACTCCTTCGCCAATAATTATATTTGCAGGGTTTATACTTGAAAAATTTTTTAGGATAGCATAAACCATATCTTGTTTATTAAGTTCAGCAATATTTTGAACATTATATTTTTCAGCCATATCAATTAATTCTTCTGGCTTCATATCTTTTAAATCATTAAATTCAATTGTTTCAGGTGGTGGTAATGGTTTAGTCTCTTCTTGCACTAATTCTTCTGTAATTTCTTTATTTTCTTCAGTAATATTGTTTATTTCAGAAATATTTTCTTTTACTATTTCTTTATTTTCTAAAACAGTTTCTTCGTCTGTCTCAATATTACATTGCTCTTCATTTGTAACATTTGTTTTTTTTCTTTTTGATATAAATTTTTTCTTAGTTGAACTGTCTTTTATTTCTCCATTAACAGTATTCTCTACAGAATCAAGATTATTTTTATTATTGTCTTTTTCTTGTTTAACATCAATTAATGCTTTTGAATTTATATTATTAATAATATCGTGTTGTTCGTCTTGTTTTATATTTAAAACAATTTTTTTTCTTTTTTTTACAGGTTTTGGATCGGAGTTTTCATTATTTTCTAACGATTCATCATTTTTATTATTAGTATTATCCATATGTAATATTATAAATTATTTATTATTTTTGATTATTTTTAAAAGACTCAGGATATATTTATCCACTAAATCACTACCTAATTATTTAAATATTTTTATAAAAGTCAAGTCAATTTGTATTATTTTAATAAAAAATTTAAAAATAAGCCACAAGAATTAGTGGCTTATTTGTGTTATGAATATACATTAATTTTTTATAGTCCATATGGAATAAAATTCTTAAAAATAAAGTCTGCATCTCCTATAAAGATATAATCAGGTTTTCTATTGTTTCTGATTTGTCTTTGACTTCTTTTAGTCATGCAGTGTCTTTTATTAGCATTTTTAAATTTAATCTTTCCTGTTCCTGTTAGTTCAAATC
>CALXXG010000019.1 GCA_944392625.1 uncultured Rickettsiales bacterium | reverse complement strand
GATCGTTTTTTGCACCTGCTTTAATTGCTGTATCAAATGATAGAAATATTTTTGATGGGGCAATAGTTTGCGAATATCTTTTTATCCAACTTTCTTTTACCATGCTGCCTTCTTTTACAACTGGTTTTTGCTGATATTGGGCTGAAAATATATAGCTGCCCATATCTTTTCTAATACGGTTAATTTCTTTGATGCCTTCTCTTGATGGATGCAAAATATCACCTTTTTGCCTAAATTTTTCAAAATTTCCAATGGAGTAAAAGGTATTCTCTTCAGCAATTGCGGGTATAGAAAGTAAAGTCCAATCGTTGTCCTCTTTGCTTAATAGATGCCCAACTAAATCGTTTGGATGCAATCTTTGCATTACAATTATGATCGCACCATTCTTTTTATCATTTAATCGTGAAACAAAAGTGTTGCTAAACCATTCAAGTGTTTTTGTTCTATATTTTTCACTCATAACCTGTTGAGGATTATGGGGATCATCAGCTATAAGAATATCTCCGCCCTCCCCTGTCAAACTGCCGCCAACAGATGTTGCAAACCTATAGCCATTTTTAGTTGTCGCAAACTTGTGTTTTTCATTTTGAACTGGATTTAATTCAAAATCTGTAAATACATTTTTAAACCATTCAGAAGATACTGTAAGTCTGCAATCAGTTGAATGTTTGAGACTCAACAATTCAGAATAGCTCGCAACTATTACTCTTGAGTTTGGCCTATTACCTAAAACCCATGCAGGAAATGCTACGCTTACGCAAACAGATTTTAGACTGCGTGGCGGAACGTTTATAATTAGTCTCTTTATATTTCCATTATAAACCTCCTTTAGATATTCTGCCATTAAATCAATATGCCAATTATGGCTGTATTTTACGCCTGGGTTTATTGTATTAAAGGTTTTATGTATAAAGGCTGATAAATCATGTCTTAAAATTTCTTTTTTAAATTCAGTTGTATTAATTTTGCTATTGAAAAATTCATTTAATAAATCCATCACTAAACCTATGATTGATATAATAATATCAACCTTCAATACAATCGTTTAGGGAAGTATAATATTACTTATAGTATAATACAAAACGTGCGATCTGACTCTTTAGTAGCAGAAAAAACACTATAAAAACAAACAAAGCAACTTGCGGAGCAAAAAACTTTATTCTTTCTTTATTATCATTGAATGAAACTTTTTCAGTATTTTTCACCTGCTTATTTATAGTAAAAACAATATAAGCAATATATATGCCAAACAATGAAAATATTTCAATTAGATTAATAAAATACATAGTATAAAACTTTTGTAAATCTAAATCAAAAAATGAAACTAATAATATTAAAATTGGAACCAAAAGACAAAATACATGAAAGTTTAATTCAATTCTTGACGATTTATATAAAATATTTGTATCCGTAATGCCTAATTTTAATAATAAAAATAAAATTCCGGAATAGCTAAGAACAGACAAGCATAAAGACAACATAAGCAATAAAAACGTTGCAAATACATTAACCAATTCTCCGCTAGTATTTATAAAAAGCATTTGAGATAAAAATACAATAAAGCATGAAAAACAGTATAGGATTATGAATTTTATATTATTTTTTATATATTTTATTGTAAAAACACAAGATAATATAAACAGTAAAAAAACAAATACATTAGTAAAAAGAAAATATATTTCAACTTCAGTCAATGAATTATAGAATACGAAGTAGGCAGTTTTTATAAAAAGAAAAGTCGTGCAAAAAATAAATGGAATAGTTAATATAGTAAATACAGGCAATAAATCCTCATAATATAATTTTTCTTTAAATATAAAATAGATTGGAGCACAAAAATTAGATGCAATCAAAAGTATAAATACAAAAACTAGCCAATAACCGGATACACTTTTTAGTTTGCTAACATTCTGCAGACTAAAAAAAGTATTTCCGGTGTATTTATAATAAAAACCAAGCATGCACATAAAAATTATGCTGACAATAAGAGATGTGGAAAAAACAATTGAGTATTTCTTTCTAAATTCTTTTAAGTCAGGGTTTGTTATTAAAAAATATGATACCATAATAATTGACACGTATAAAAATACGGTTAGCAATATGCTATGAGAAAATGATAAAAGCATGCACAAAAAGTACAGACTAGCCATCTGCTTATTATACAATTTGTATTTGTCAGCTAAGTTTAAATACCCAAAAGAATTTTGAAACACCATATTTAAAAATATAATAAAAACAGACATAAAAAACCCAAACATTAGATTCAATGAGTTTGCAGAAAATGCCAGCGGAACATGCCTTGCCATCGTAAACAAATAAACATCATAGCGCCCATATTCAGTAAAAAATATCAAAACGGTTGCGCATAAAACAGCTAAAATTATATACACACAGTTATTAATTATCCTTTGAATCTTGGGAAATTTATTTACAAAGGCACTATTCAATAGTCCAAAAACTGGAAAAACTAACAAAATTTGAAAAAGTAAATAATATAATTTTAGCATACTAAATACCACCATTTGATACAAAATCAAATAAAACATTTCCAATCATTCCTTCAAGAAATGATGTGGAAATAATTAAAAAATATATAACAAAAATTGACATCATATAATTAGTGTTGAAAGAAACTTTTGTATTCAAGTCAGTAAAATAAACATAATCCTCTCTAGGCTCTCTAGAAAATACATAATAGTATCTTATGAATAAAAACACCATAAGGACTTTTTCAAATATAAATGGAATTAACAAATAATATGAACCGCTGTATACAGATGATAAAATATAGTTCCAATCTCCATTAAATCCAAAAGCTATAGGAAATGAAAGCTTTGAAAGTATTATAGTATAGATTATGTATCTATATTTGTAAAAGCAATAAAGAACCGGCGTATTTGATTTACCAAATAGAAAAATACACAACGCAGCAATAATATAGAATAAATAATTGACTAATACATGATTTATTAAAAAAGAAATTATTGAGACAAAACTATAGTCGTTATCAATACCAATTAAAATAATAACATAACCAAGCATTATCAAAGAAAAACTATAAACAGTTGGAAGTAAGTTTTTTCTTCCCATTGTTCTTATAGTACTATAGATTATGACCATTGTACCAATCAAGAAAAACAGATAATTTATATAAAATCTATTAAATAAAATTTCTACATCAAATAAAGAATATAAAAATTTCCATAAAATGTAAATTCCTATAATTATATCAGAAAATAGAATATTTACAAATAGAAGGTTTGTAATATCTGCAGACTTCAAAACACCAGAAAAATAAACATTAAATGAAAAGAATTTTAAAATTAATGCTATTATTAGTATTAACACTGATAAATTATAAAACATATTATCTTTAACCATATCCAAATGGCTAAATATATAATCAATATCAGAAGAGCCAAAAGTAAAATAAACAATAAATACAAAGAACATCAACAGTATTGAGCCCAAAACACCATTATTATAGTATTTATAGGCAACCTTTGTATAATCAACCTGTTTATAGTCAGATATCAAATTGTATAAAGAAAACGAATAAAATTCTATATAAATAAAAAGATTGAAAATATTATTGCTTATAAGTATTCCGCATATTGCAAAATAATTAATTAAATAGATTGCAAAAAAGAAATTCATTTTTTTATAGATAGAACTCTCATCAAAAAACATAAATGAAACAAGCTTTGTAAAAAAAATTAATATTAAAAATACAAGGTTTTTAAGATTAATCTTATACTCTCCCATTATAAACAGAACATCATTATTTATCTTATTTTGCAGAACTTTATTAGGCAAAACATCGGGTATTAGATAAAAACTCAATATTAGAATAAAAGATGCGACAAAAACCGTTATCATGGCATTTGTCATTTTATAGTTTTGCAATATAGCTATTCCCGAAAAAATTAACGGTATAAAAAGGAAACAATAGGGTAAATTAATTAAGTCCATCTTTTTCTCCGTCATTTAATACATTGTTCACAACGCCAATTCCCGTAAGAAATGTCAATATAAAGCTTAAAAAAATTATAATGCATACATTAAATAGTATATCCTCTGATTGTTTTATAGTTATAAGATATATAAGAAATGATATTATAAGCAAATATGTAAATGCAAGATTAATCATTTTAATAATAGGATTTTTCCTCAAGAAAAAAACAAGAGTAGATATTCCTATCATAACAAGCATTGCAAAAACAATAATAATTCTAAAATCTAATATAGTCATATAAAACAGGCATGTCAAAATTTAATAAAATCAATAAAATAAAAATTAAAACTATAGTAAAAACACCAATTATTGTTGTACCTAAAGAAGTAAAAAGTGTTAAATTACTAGAATTTAAATATTTATGTCTTAAGAACAATAAAACATAAACCAGTAAAAAATATAAAAAGGCCAAAGCAAAACTATAAACTCCAAAAACTTTATAATCTGTTATTGAAAAAAATCCAAATAACAAAAGAAATGGAATCAAAAATGCAACTATAACTCTTAAAATTAAATCACCTTTCATTAATATCTTCCCTTCTGTTAAAAAAATACAAAACAATAACCGCACATGTATAGAACATTACTACATGAGTTAGCCTTTGAAATACTTTATTTTGATTAAGTAAAGAAATCCTTTCAATGTAGTCACTGTATTCACTATCCATTTTTTTGTCAGCTGACATTGGAATGGTCTTTTCCTCAATATTTCTAGTTATAAAATTTGTATTGGAATTAACTATTGCATTAAAATTCAATCCTACTAATGTAAAAGTAGCAATGCAAGAAATCAAAATCAGAAACGTTTTAATATTGAATTTTTCTTTATTTTCAAAACGCGTAATATCAAAATCATTGTCAAGGTTAAATATAAAAAATACGATTATAAGCATAAAAAATGTGCTTATAACCAAAAATTCACCTAAATATATTTGTTGTGTAAGAATTGTTGAAGAGGTAAATATTAGCATAAAAATACTAATAAAAAGACTTAAAAAGATGCTATATATGTTTTTCACAATGAGCATACCAAACATCGTCAGTATTAAAAAAACACAGGCCAATGGTATATCCAAAATTTCAAATATTTGATCAAACATTAATAGCACCTCAATTCTATTACCTACATAGTAAAAAATAAATATGTTTAAATGTCAATAATTATTAATTTTATTTAAAAAAATTATTGGGAAACAAAATTCCCAATAATTAAAACTTAACTTCAAAATTTTTACTTTCAATAAACTCAATATTATTGACATTGCAAACATTTTTTAAATCTTCAACAACTCCGTCCATTTCATTTGCAATATCAGTATAAACCTCAATTTTATCAATTATTTCTTTAATTGAAATATTTTTCTCAGATTTATACTTTCTAACTTCAGCTATAATATTCAAGGCAACCTGTCCTACTTTTTCTGCCTCGCCATCCTCAACCAGATCATCAGCTTTAGGCCAATTTCCTCTAGCAGAAATTGATTTAGTTCTATTGAACTCTTCTTCATAGAGTGAAGAATATATTTCATCAGCTATTGCAGGAACAAACGGTGCAAACAATTTCAAAACAATATTAAATACATAGTAAATTGTTCTT
>CALXXG010000018.1 GCA_944392625.1 uncultured Rickettsiales bacterium | reverse complement strand
GTATTGATACTAGCGAAGATATTTTATATGTTGCAAATTCTGAAGAAGAATATGCAAAAAAAGCTATTTTATTAATGCAGAATGATAATTTACAAAAAGAAATAGGATATAAATCAAGAGAATTTATTTTAGCTAATTTTTCTTGGGAAAAAGTTGGAAATAATTGGAATAATATAATTCAAGAGGCGATAGAATGAATATTATAGTTGAAGATGGATTTTCAACAATTCACAAAACTGGAGTTGGACAATATACAGATACAATAAATAATTTACTACAAAATCTTGATTGCAAAATATTGACAATTGAAAAAATATTTTTATGCAAGATAAGAAACAAATTTTTAAGAAGATTTCTATATAATATTTGGTTAAATAGTATTTTTTTATTAAAATTATTTATTTTAAATAAAAAAATAACAGTTATCTTTACTAACTATGCTATACCAATATTTAAATTAAAAAATGTACAATATATTTCTGTGATACATGATTTATGTATGTTTAAATTTGCACAACATGAAAATTTTATAGTTAATACTTTTGAAAAAAACAATGTAAAAAATGCTGTAAAAAATTCTGATAAAATAATAACAGTTTCTAATACTATAAAAAATGAATTAATTGAGTTTTTTCAAATAAATTCAAAGAAAATTTTTGTTGTGCATAATGCACTTGCACGTTCTTTTATAAATAACAATTCTAATAGTAATGCTTTAGAAAAATATGATATTAAAACTAAGAAATATATTTTATCAGTTGCAACATTAAATAAAAGAAAAAATATCTATGAGTTAATTAAGGCATATGAAGGTATCGCTGACAAATATCCTGATTTAAAACTTGTTTTAGTAGGTGGAATGGGAAATGAGAATAGAAAAATTTTAACAAAACATCCCAATGTTATATTCACAGGATATATTCCTGATGAAGATATTCATAGTTTATATGAAAATGCTTTATTATATGTATTCCCTTCGCTATATGAAGGGTTTGGAACTCCTATCTTAGAGGCACAGTATTCGAGATGTCCTATTTTATGTTCAGATATCCCTGTGTTCCGAGAAATAGCAGGTGAAGGGGCTTTATTTTGTGATATAAGTATAAATGATTTTGCAAAAAATCTTAAAAATTTAATTTCAGATGAAAATTTACAAAACCAATTAGTTTTAAAAGGATCGATTAATATAAAAAAATATAGAGAAGAAAAAATAATAGATGATTTAATTAATATTTTAAAGGAGTTATGATTATTATATGAAATATATATTTTTTTCAATATTTATGTTAATAGTTTTTAATATAATTTTTTGTCGTATTTTTTCTCAAATAAGTAAAAAGGTTACATCGAAAAGAAATAATATATCTTCAAATGCTAAGTTTAATTTTTTAAGAGATATAAAAGCTTTTTTGTATGGATTTTATTGTTATAATATAAAATTATATGGAATAATTCCAAGCTTTACAATAAGACATATTTTATATAGACATATTTTATTAATAAAAATTGGGAAGGGTACAAAAGTTCGTTCAGGCGTTGAATTTATATATCCTTGGAATATTGTAATTGGAGAAAACACAATGATTGGCAAAAATTGTATAATTGATGCCCGGAATCATGTTGAAATAGGTAAAAATGTTTGTATATCTGATGAAGTTGCCATTTATACAGAACAACATGACATAAATGATGTTAATTTTTTATGTAATAATAAAGGAGGGACTGTTTTTATTGAAGATATGGCTTGGATTTGTTTCCGCTCAATCATTCTACCAAAGGTAAAAATCAGCAAGGGTGCTGTTGCGGCTGCAGGTAGTATTGTAACAAAAAGCATGGAAGGTTTTTGTCTTTATGGTGGAAGCCCTGCAAAAAAAATCGGACAAAGAAATTGTAAAATTAATTATGAGTTAGATATAAAAAGAATGCATTTTGAATGAGGAATATACAATGTCTTGCAAATTATATAATTTTTTTAAAATAATTCTTTTTTTTACATTATTATTTTTGTTTTTACCTTCTTTTTATTTACCAGATACAAACGTACCTGTATATGATATTGTTATAGCATTGCCATTTATTTTATTTATGTTTTTATTACCAAAAGATATTAGATCTAATATATGTAAGCTCTCACGATATATACATTTTAAAATATTATTACTTTTTATATTTTGGGTATTTTTTGTAGGGATTTTATTTGTTATATTAGGAAAATATTATATTTCTCATTTTTTATATGCAACATTATTATTATTTTTTTATAATAATATCTCTTGGTATATATTTCCATGTTTAAATTTTCCCAATTTTTTTTCTTTAAGGTTTTTAATTAAATTTTTATTTTTAGGAATTTACATTATATGTATTTATGGATTATTAGTTTATCTATTTAATCTTTTAGGTCTAAATATTTTAGATTATATACAAGATATTATTAATAATAGAAGAGAAGAAATAGTGACGTTACGTGTATTATCAGTATTTGAAGAGCCTTCTGCAATGGGATCTTTTATGAGTATTAACTTACCGATATTGTACACCTTGAGTTTATCAAAATTTAAAATATTTAAGAACAATATCTTAAATATTTTTATAAAACGGACCTATATTCCTCTTATTATAGTTACTGTTTTATGTATTCAATCACCTATGTGGTTAATTTTAATATTGATTATTACTACAATATATTTTTTAAAACAAATTTTAAGATTTTTAAAAAAATATTTTATTTATATTGTTATATTTGTATCAGTTTCATTTTTAACACTACAATTTACTAATAATAAAAATCTTGATATTACTGATACTTTTCTTAACAGAATTGTAAAAGTAGTTACTGTACTAGGTAATTGGGATAGTATTGTTATTGCAGATCCTTCTTTTGCAAATAGAATCTCTAATTATTACGCAAGAACTAAATTATGGCAAGAATATCCTATAACAGGGGTTGGTTATAAAAATACAGAATATAATATAAGAAGTATTTTTTATAATAAAATGAAAATTACATTAACAAAAGAAACTAATAATTCTATATCAGAGAGTTATCAAAAAGGAGGGTATGTTCTTGTAAATGGTTCTATTCTATGGATTTTACTATCAGATACAGGTTTTGTTGGTACAATTTTATTTTTCTTATTTTTATTATTTTCTATTAATAAACTTAATAAAATAATAAAAAAAGTTTCTTCTAGTTTATATAGAGATTTTATGATAGGTCTAAGTAAATCAATTATTACGTTAATTTGTATATCTGTATATAGCATAAATATTAATACTGTTTATATTTGGTTTTTATTAGGCGTTACAAATGTTTTTGTATTATATTTTGATAAATTATATATAGAAAGGAATAATTTATGTCTAAAATGAAAGTATTTTCACCAATTTATAATAAAAATAAATTTCTAAAAAAAATTTTAAGATTTTTAATATTTAATTTTTACCACGGGATCACTTCTCCATTTAGAAAATTTTTTACAACGGTAGAAACTAAAAATAGATATTTAGCTCAACTAAATGTGATTAGTGAAGTGCATAAAAAAACTTTTTCTAAATATAAAAATATAAACAATGGTAAAGATATTGTTATTGTTGCAACTGGACCATCTTTAAATAAATTTCAACCTTTTAAAAAAGCATTATATATAGGGGTAAACAAGGCCTGTCTTTTTGATAAAATTCAATTAGATTATTTTTTTGCAATAGATTATTTAGTTACAAAGAACTATATAAATTCGCTATTGGAATATAAAAATAAAAATTTAAAAATTTTTCTGGGAGTACATCCACAAAAGAGTTTCAATTTTAGTGAAATTAAAAGTCTTACTATTATGCCAGAAAGTCAAATATTAAAATTGAATGCAAATAAATTTTACGTATATACAAAATATCCTTCTTATGGAGTCAATTTTAACACCGAAATTGATAAAACTTGGCTTGTAGAAGGTGGATCTTGCATTTTTTCAGCAATGCAGTTTGCGTTATTTACAAATCCTAAACGAATTTATTTAGTCGGCTGTGATTGTTCGAGTGGCTATTTTGATGAGAAAAATTCGATAATTAAACCAAATAAAAATTTAGTTAAAGTTTGGAAAGAATTAAAAAAATTTGCAGAAACGTATTATCCAGAAACTGAAATTATTTCAGTAAACCCTGTAGGATTAAAAGGTGTATTTAAGGACTTATATCAAGATGATGAGCAGCGATAAAAAGAATTTATTTGTAAATACTCTTGCCCTTGTAATAATTCAGATCCTGAATTATGTGTTGCCATTTATTACTCTACCTTATCTATCAAGGGTTTTGGATGTAGATAAATTAGGTTTAGTATTTTTTGCGCAAGTTTTTATGGATTATTTTTTTAGACTTACAATGTTCGGATTCGACTTTTCTGGAGTAAGATCAATTGCAATAAATCGTGATGATAAAGAAAAAACTAATCTTATTTTTAATTCAATATTGTGCGTGCAATCAATATTTTTAATAATTAGTTTTTCTATTCTATCTCTTTTAATAATATTTATTCCTAAATTTAGAGCAGATGCTATAGTATATTATTTCACATTTTTATCTGTAATTGGAAATGTTTTGGTCTTAGGATGGTTCTATCAAGGTATGGAAAGAATGAAATTTATTACTATACTCAATATTATTACAAAAACAGTAGGATTGTTGTTGATATTTGCTTTTATAAAAAATAATAATGATTATTATTTAGTTCCATTATTTAATTCTTTAGGAGCTTTAGTTGCTGGAATAATAAGTTTAATTTTTATAAAAAAAGTATTTAGAATTAGATTTTTTATTCCTAAAAAAAATGATATTATTAATACTATAAAATATAGCAGTCAATTTTTCTTAACTAAAGTTGCAATTGCTCTATATCGTCAAACAAATGCTTTTGTACTAGGTCTTGTAGTCTCAACAACAGCTGTAGCATATTATACATCTGCGGATAAAATATTTTGGGCTATTTTTGCTTTGTATTCAACTTTTATAGGAGCATTATTCCCATATATGTCTAAAAATAAAGATATAAAATTCTTCAAAAAAATTTTAAAATATCTAATTATATTAGCAATAGGATTTAGTATATTTTTAATAATTACATCTAAATTTTTAATAATTTTATTTTTTACAGAAAAAATGCTACCCGCAATTAATATACTAAGAATTTTTGCATTAACATTAGGATTTTATTTATTCGTAGATTTGTTAGGCTTCCCATTATTAGGAGCTTTTGGATATGTAAAAGAAACTAATAATGGATACATTGTAGGTGGGATTTATAATTTAGTAGGATTAATAGTTTTATATTTATTAAATAACATTACAATTTATACAGTAGCATTTTTAGTATCTTCTACTTATATTATAATGTTTTTACATAGAATATATTATGTTAATAAATATAAAATTTTACAAAATAATGAGGTCTAATGAAAACAATTTTTTTGGATTTTGATGGAGTATTATTTGATAGTGTAAAAGAAGCATATTTATTAGCAAGGTATGCATTTTATGGTATTCCAATTAAGAACAAAATAGATGAAAGTCATTATAAAAAATTTAGAAAATATCGTTATTTAATTACGCATTCTTGGCAGTTTTATATTATTTTCACTCTTATTGAAAAAAATATTGAAGAAGCTAATTTCGTCAATATGTATAATAATTTATTTGCTAATGGTGTTGATATTAATATTAAAAAATTTGACGAAAAATATGTTTTAGCAAGAGAAAATTTAGTAAAAGAAGATTATAAATTTTGGAATAGTTTAGATACACCTTTTGATTTCTTTTATGAAATCAAAAATTTATCCCAAGATAAAAGCTATAATTTTATTATTCTAACTAATAAAAAGAAGCTTCCCGTTCAAAATAAATTAAAAGAATATAAAACTGAAAATATCAAGCTTTTTGCTAATGAAGATTTAAAAGGATATAAAAATAAAGCTGATTTTATTAATAATTATCTTATTTTAAATAATATTGACAAATGTATTTTGATAGAAGATAGTATAGATAATATAAAAGATTGTGAAAAATATTCTCAAATAGAATGTTTATTAGTAGATTGGGGTTATGTGAATCCTAATAATAAAGGTTTGAGTAAAGTTGAAATTATAAAAAAAATAAAGGAGTAATTATATGAAAATAATTGGTGTAATACCAGCTAGATATGGTTCTGGTAGATTTGAAGGTAAGCCTTTAGCCGATATTTGCGGTAAACCTATGATTTGGTGGGTTTACCAACAAGCTAAAAAAGTTAAAGAATTAAATGAAGTATACGTAGCAACAGACGATGAAAAAATAGAATCTGTTTGTAACAGTTTAAACATCAATGTTATTATGACTTCGACTAAACATAAAACTGGAACTGATAGAATTGGTGAAGTTGCTAGTAAAATCAAAGCTGATCTATACATAAATATCCAAGGAGATGAACCTCTAATCGAACCAAAAACTATAGCAAAAGCAATACTTCCTTTCATGCAAAATAAAAATATAAAAGTATCGAATTTAATGACAAAAATAAAAAACCCTGTTGATGTTGTTAATTTTACAATACCAAAAGTTATAACAAATAAAGATGATATAGGTATTTATTTAACTAGAAGTACTGCACCCTATCCAAAAAACAGCTTGGATTTTTCATATTATAAACAAGTTTGTGTATATGGCTTTACACCTGAAGCATTAGAATTTTTCTGTAATAGCGAACGAGGTAAAATTGAACAAATTGAAGATATTGAAATTTTACGCTTCATTGAAGCGGGATATCCCGTCCAATATATCGAAGTAGAATCCGATACAGTTGCTGTAGATACACAAAAGGATTTAGAAAAAGTTATTGATATTGTGAAGAGGAAATTATGTCAAATATAAAAATTTTAGATTGCACACTGAGAGATGGTGGATATATTAATAATTGGGATTTTGGTGAAAAAAATATAAAAAAGATTATCAAAAATCTTATTTTAGCTAAACTAGATTTTGTAGAATGTGGCTTTTTGAAAACTCTAACTTTTGATAAAGAAAAAACTTTTTATTCTAATTATAATTTTTTGGAAAGTATGCTACCTGATAATTGCAATAATACAAAATTCACACTAATGATTAATTATGGAGAATATCCTCTAGAAAATTTACCAATTTGTAATAATAAAAATATTGCATTAAGAATAGTTTTTAAAAAAAGTGAAAAAGAAAATGCTATTTTATATTGCACAGAATTAATTAATAAAAATTATAATGTATTTGTTAATCCTATGCATACAAATACCTATTCTTCTACTGAGTTACTAGAACTAATAGAAATGGTAAATAAAATTAACCCAAAAGGTTTTACTATTGTAGATACTACAGGTGCAATGAAAGAAAAGGATATACTAACAACTTTTTATTTAGTAGATGCAAATCTCAATAAAAACATAGCATTATGTTTTCATTCACATAACAACTTACAGCTATCTTTTTCAAATGCTCAATGTTTGATGAAAGTATGTAAAGATAGAGAATTAATAATTGATTCAACAGTATTTGGTATGGGACGAGGAGCTGGTAATTTATGTACAGAATTATTAACTCAGTATATCAATGATAATTATAATGGAAATTATGACATTATTCCTATTTTAAAAATTGTTGATGAGCAAATAAATCCAATTTTCACAAAAACGCCTTGGGGATATTCTGTACCTTATTATTTAGCAGCAACAAATCATTGTCATCCAAATTATGCTAAATATTTGGTAGATAAACAAACCGTACCAGTTGAGTTTATAAACAAACTTTTAATGTCTATTCCTGATAATAAAAAATCAACATTTGATGTAAATCTTATTAAACAACTTTATTTGGATAAATTTTCAAATATTATAGATGACAGTAAAACGGTTGAATACCTAAAAAATCTTCTTATTTATAGAAAAATTCTTATACTTGCTCCCGGTAAATCTTTAAAAGAAGAAAAAACTAAAATAGAAGATTTCATAAATAGAGAAAAACCTTTTATTATTTCTTTGAATTTCATTCCGGAACAATACAAAGAAAATCTTGTATTTGTAACGAATATGAAACGTTTTACATCTTTGAATGATTATTCAAGACCATTAGTTGCATCTTCAAACATTGAGGATATTCCTGAACAGGCATTAATACTTAACTATTCATCATATTTAAATGATTCAAAAATGTTTGATAACGTTGCATTAATGCTTTTGAAATTATTTATAAAAATAGATATAAAATCCGTTTCAATAGCGGGGTTAGATGGCTTTAGTCCTATCGCAATTGAAAATTATGTTACTGATGACTTAATAAATAATGCTAAAGTCAGTGAATTTGATGAACGCAACGAAATTATGTCAGAAGAACTTGCAAAATTATCAGAAAAAATTAATATTAACTTTATAACTAAAACCTTGTATAAAATTGCACAAAAAGTTATCTGATTTTGTTGCAGGTTAAGTAATTTTGTAATACAATTTCAATAATTAATTAAGGAGATTTTATGCAACAAACAGTCTATATTCCGCAAGAGGAACTCGATGAAGAATTAACTATAGATTTAAAAAAAATAGCTTTTGGAATTTGGATTAGAAAATTTTTAATTTTTAAAGTTTTTACTTTAATTCTTATATTCTTTATATCACTAACATTTATATCTGCTAAAAAGTATACAGTATCTTCTGACCTTTACATTAATAAAGCCAATAATTCCAATATGATGGAAATCAATCCATATGCTATTGAAGAATTAGGTGCTGGCGGAGGTATGTCAGCTCTTATGTCAGGTGGTGGAGGATTAACCAACGAACTTGAACTTATACAATCTCCATTAGTTATTGACAAAGTAATCAAAGAAAACA
>CALXXG010000017.1 GCA_944392625.1 uncultured Rickettsiales bacterium | reverse complement strand
TTATTCATTATTTGTTCTCCTTTGTTTTTAAGTATTGAATTAAGCAAATTCCAAGCATTTCAATTACATTAACAGTCATAGCATTACCAGCTTGCATTAAAAGATGCCTATCCGTAACTTTATCTTTGACTCTGTCAGCATATTCTTTAGGAAATCCTTGTAATATTAAAGCTTCATATCCTGTTAGTTGATATATTTTATTATCAAACACATAATATATACCATCTCTTTGAGCTCTTAATGTTGGAACTTTACCATCATATATTCTTAAGTCATTCATTCTTGTATCCAACACTTTACCATTCATCCTACTCAAATCTTCAACCGTATATTTGCCTGCGTTAGTTGGATTAACTAAATATCTTTTTAATATATCTAAATTCAAGGTAGAAATTGGAACTCTATCAATAAGATAATCTTCAAGTTTCGGCATTGGCATATCTTCAGGCCAAACAAAATCACTAATATTATTAACTTTATCTTTTCTTATTCCAACAAAATAAACTCTTTGTCTCATTTGTGGAACTCCACAATTTAAGCTTGTAATAACTTTATATGTTGTAGAATAACCAGATTCTTTTAATTCTTCAATTATTTTTTTAATTGTTTGTCCATTATCGTGTCTAACCAAACCTTTCACGTTTTCTAAAATAAAACACTTTGGCCTTTTTTCTCTTAATATTCTTGAAAGATGAAATATTATTTGGCCTCTATCATCACTAAATCCGGCCTGTCTACCAATAACAGAAAAGGTCTGACAAGGAAAACCAGCAATTAACAAATCAAAATCAGGTAAGTTATCTTGGCCTAATTTTTTCAAATTGCCATAATTTTTATCTTCCGTTTGGTGTAATAACCTATAAGAACAATCGGCTAATTTGCTTGTATCAGAATGACCAACACATTTTAGTCCACATCTTTCTAATCCAAGTCGTCCTGCTCCAATTCCCGAACAAAAATCAAAAAAGGTACTTATCATAAGTTGCTCCATACTTTATGAAATATTATACTATAATTAAAAAAAGACTCCTAATATTTATACGTAATTATTGACAAAAATAATAAATTATGCTATATTAACAATATCCTTATGGAATTCTTTCGTGGATTTCTCACATAATGTGCCCAGAATGGGAAAGGGTTCCAAATGTTATATAATATCACTAACAAGATATTGTTACATTTGCGAATAAAAGGAGAATTTATGCCAATAATAATTGACTTAATGTTCTCTGCGCGAGGGTAAGTTTAATCTTATCCTTTCACAAGTTTACCAACATAGTTGGTGTGAGCAAAAATATATATTCAATTGCTCAATAAAAATTTAGGATATATATTAACAAAAAAGAGCAAGTTAACTTTGCTCTTTTTTGTTTAAAGGAGACCAATGAGATTAGATGCAAAATTAAAAAAACAGTTTACAGAAGAAAATTTTATAAATTTATTTAATGAGCTTGTTGAATCAAAAACAGATAAATACACTAATAAAATTTTAATACCTTTAGGTGTTGATGGAGTTGAATATGAAAATATAAAAAGAAATCTAGATTCCTTTGCAAAATCTGTATGTAATAGAGCTAATAAGGGGACTTATCTTTTTTCACCTTTTAGAGAAACACTAATTCCAAAAGCCCCTTTTTCTAAAAATGAGTTGGATAAAGCAAAAAAAGAAGGGAAAACTAGGACTTTAGCAATTTGTACAATTAGAGATACTATTTTTCAAAAAATGATATATAATGCTATTTATAATTTTACTGACAAAAAAATCCAAAAATTTGACAATTCCATTTATGGTTATAGAAAAGGAAAATCTGTTTCACAAGCAATCAGGAAAATTCAAGAATATATTGAACAAGGATACATGTATGGTATTGATGGTGATATTAAAAAGTTTTTTGATGAAATTGATCATCAGCGAATGATAAAAAAAATTGAAAAGTTCTATAAAAATAATCCTTTAACAATAAAATATTTATATAGATTTCTTAATGTCCAAAAAGTCGAAGTTTCTAATGTAATGAGAAGAAAAGATTATTACAACAAAAAACCAAAAACAACACTAAGAACAATAGGTATACCTCAAGGTGGTGTATTATCTGGGCTATTAGCAAATGTTTATTTGTATAATTATGATAAATATGTTATTAAGATATTATCAAACCAATATAATATAAAATATGTTAGATATGCCGATGATTTTTTAATTTTAACCAAAGATAAGAATGTAATCAGTGAAATATATAAGAAAATACATAGATATTTTGCAAGAGAAAAATTGGTTTTACACCCAATTGATATGTCCGCTTTAGATAATTCTAAACCAGATAAAACAAGAAAGACTAAAGCATTTAATTTTTTTAACAAAAATTATATAGATTTTCTTGGTTTTAGAATTAGTCCAAATTTTATTGGAATAAAACAAGACAATATAAAAAAATTTAAAAATTCAATTTCATATATTTTAGATCAATGCAAAAAAGAAAAGTTGGATATCTTTAGAACTATACACAAAATAAATGCAAAAATTTTAGGAAACGCATTATTTTCAAATGAATTATTTGCTATATGTTCAAAATGCGGTAAGCCACAAAAACCTCAAAGTTGGATTGGTTTTTTTAGTAATATTACAGATTTAAGACAAATTAAATGCTTGGATGTTTGGATTAGAAGACAATTATTTAATTACTATTTTAGTACTACGAAAAAAAGATTAGAAAAAAACTTCTTCCGTAAAAAAACAGAAGCCCCTAGAGATTCCTTTTACTATGTAAATTTAGCCTCTTTATATTCATCTTATTTAGAGATAAAAGAAACATTAAAAAAGAATAAAAATATAAAATATTGTACTTGTGAACATTTTGAACCAATAGAAGAATACACATTGTCTTAATTAAATTTTATATTTAAAGAAACTACATGCGTAAGTATTAGTTCAATCTGAACTTTGTTGGTGCCGCCAATTTTAACCTAAATCGACTGCAAAGTTGGTTTAGAAAAATAAGAAAGCCAATTATTTTTTAGCTTTCTTATTTTTATTTTGAGTCTCTTGATTTTCTTTCATATTCGTAATCATGCTTGCCATAGATAATTGTCCCTGTTTGAATATTGCTTCTTGTTGCATTTGTTTTAATAATCCAGTTGGCAAATATGGGTTTTGTATTATTTCCCAATTCACATTTTTGTATTTCAAAACTTTAGCCATTTCAACTAATAATTTTGTCTTATTATCATCAATTTCCTTTTGTTTTTGTG
>CALXXG010000016.1 GCA_944392625.1 uncultured Rickettsiales bacterium | reverse complement strand
TATAAATTTTATAATCAAGAAATAACTATTAAAGAATATATAGCTATCAATTTAAACCTAATAAAAATATAATAAACAGCTACAATTATCTTGCAATTAAAAATTAAATATTTTATAAAAAAAGTATGTTTTAAAAATAACAAAAAAGGAAAATTAAAATGGAAATAATTGATATTAAAGCTAGAGAAGTTCTAGATTCAAGGGGTAATCCAACAGTTGAAGCTGATGTTGTTTTAGAAGATGGATCTTTTGGTACTGCAATAGTTCCTTCTGGTGCTTCTACTGGCAGTAGAGAAGCTTGTGAATTGAGAGACGGTGATAAATCAAGATTTTTAGGGAAGGGCGTTTTAAAGGCTGTTGAAAATGTTAATACAATCATAGCTGACAAAGTTATAGGTTTAGACGCTTTTGATCAAAGAGAATTGGATAAAACTTTAATTGAATTAGATGGCACTCCAAACAAAACTAAATTGGGTGCAAACGCGATTTTAGCTGTATCTTTAGCAACTGCACACGCAGCAGCGAATTCTTTAAATGTTCCTTTATATAGATATATTGGCGGCACAAATGCGCACGTTCTTCCTGTTCCTATGATGAACGTTATTAATGGTGGTGCCCATGCTGGTTGGGTTAATGATATTCAAGAATTTATGATTGTTCCAGTTGGTGCTCCAACAATTAGAGAAGCAGTTAGATGGGGAGCTGAAGTTTTCCATAATCTAAAAGCTATTTTGAAGAAAAAAGGTTTGACTACTTCTGTTGGTGATGAAGGCGGTTTTGCACCAAAATTAAATTCTGCAAAAGAAGTTTTAGATACAATGTGTGAAGCTGTTGAAAAAGCAGGCTACAAACTTGGTTCTGATTTTTATTTTGCTTTAGATTGTGCTGCAAGTGAATTCTATGGTAAAAAGAAGGGTGAAGAAGTTGGTGATAAAAATTATTACATAGATGGTCAAAAAATGGATAGTGCTTCTTTAATTAAATACTATGGCGAATTAATTAAAACTTACCCAATTTTCTCAATTGAAGATGCTATGGAAGAATCTGATTATGAAGGTTGGAAAGCAGCTACAAAAGAATTGGGCAGCAAAATTCAATTCGTTGGTGATGACCTTTGTGTTACAAATCCAAAAATTGTTCAAAAATGTATTGATGAAGGCATGGCAAATGCTGTATTGATTAAATTAAATCAAATTGGTTCATTAACTGAAACATTAGATGCTATTTCTTTATCACAAAGAAATAAATACAATACTATCGTTTCTCACAGATCAGGTGAAACAGAAGATGTTACAATCGCACACGTTGCAGTTGCTACAAACTCTGGTCAAATTAAAACTGGTTCTGCATCTAGAACAGATAGAATTGCAAAATACAATGAATTAATGAGAATTGAAGAAGATTTAGGTGATGAAGCAGTTTATGCTGGAAAATCAATTCTTAAAAAATAGTTTATAAAAGTTTATAAATTCTAAACCATCCAATGTAGCAATTGGGTGGTTTTACATTAATTATATTAAACTAAAATTTATTTTCTAGTTATGTATTGACTTTTATATATGATAATGATAATTTTATCATTGCTAATTTAATTATCATTTTATCATTATGGGAGATACAGGAGAAAAAAATACAAGGTTAAATATTGAAATTTCAAGTGATTTACAGAAAAAAGTTAAAGATTATTCCGTAAAAAATAATATAAGTATTAAGGATTTTATAACTTCATTGATTGAAGAAAAAATAATAAAAAAACAAAGTCCTAAAAATGAAGCTATAAATCCAAGTCTGTTTTTCAAAAATGATAAAAAGCAGCAGGGTGGAAAATTTAAAATTGCTATTCTATGCGGCGGACCATCAGCTGAAAGGGGCATTTCACTAAATTCGGCAAGGTCTGTATTGGACCATTTAAAGAGTGATGAAATTGAGGTTGTGCCGTTTTTTATAGATATAGAAAAAAATCCATATTTGATTTCTCAATCGCAGCTTTATTCAAATACGCCGTCTGATTTTGACTTTAAGCTAAAACAAACTTCAAAGCCTTTAACGGAATGGGAATTTATAGATGAACTAAAAAAGGTTGATATTGTATTTCCAATAATACACGGCAAATATGGAGAAGATGGCGAAATTCAAAGTATTCTTGAACAAAATAATATACCATACGTTGGAACAAATAGTTCGTCCTGCAGAAAAGCATTCAACAAGCAAAAATCTGCTGAAATTATGTCAGAACAAGGTTTTTACGTGTTCCCATCTATTGTTGTAAAAGATTTAAACGATGATTCTAAAGAAAGAATAAAAAGATTTTTTGATTTAAACAAATTAAAAAAGGCCGTAGTCAAACCGGTTGTCGGTGGTTCTTCAATCGGCGTTCATTGCGTTTATTCCTATAATGAAGCCATTGAAAAGGTTGAACTTTTGTTTAGTCAAAATATAAATCCTGTAATTATTGAACCATTCTGCGTTGGAAAAGAATTTACAATTATAGTTTTGCAAAACCACAAAACTCAAAAGCCGGTAGCTTTAATACCTAGCGAAATTGAAATGAAGTATGAGAACTATCAAATATTTGACTATAGAAGGAAATATTTGCCAACGGAGCAAACTAGATATCATAATCCAGCAAGGTTTTCTGATGAGATTATTCAAAAAATCAGAAACTATGCTGAACAGGTATTTAATTTGCTTGAATTAAAGGACGTAGCAAGAATTGACGGATGGCTATTGAACGATGGCAGAATATGGTTTTCCGACATAAATATTGCATCCGGCATGGAACAAAATAGTTTTGTTTTTCAACAGTCCACAAGAATAGGTTTAACCCACTCCGGATTTTTAAAATACATAATCAAAAACGCCTGCCTAAGACAAAAGGTGCCATTTCCAACATTTGAAAAGAAAGACAAAAACAGAGAAGAAGTAAAAGTATTGTTTGGCGGAAGCAATGCAGAAAGAGAGGTATCCTTAATGTCAGGCACAAATGTTTGGCTAAAACTAAGAAATTCTAAAAAATACAACTCAAAACCATATTTATTAGATAAAAACGGTGATGTTTGGTATTTACCCTATATGTATACTTTAAGCCATACAGTTGAGGAAATTTATGACAACTGTATAAACGCAGAAAATAATTTAGAAAAATTAACAAAATTTTCTAAAATCATATGCAACGAATTAGGCATACTAGAATTTACACCAGAATTGCCAATTAAATACTCATTTGATGAATTCTTGCAATTGGCAAAAAATGAGAATACATTTGTATTTTTAGGACTTCATGGCGGCAAAGGTGAAGATGGAACAATTCAGAAAAAACTAGATGAATATGGCATAAAATACAACGGTTCACCTTCCGATGTTTCAAAATTATGCATGGACAAATACAAAACAGGCATGTATATATCAGATATGCTTGATGACAACATAATAACAGCACCAAAAATCAAATTTTCCATAAAGAATTTCAATGATTGGTCAATAGCCGACTACAAAGAATTTTGGAACAAAACCATAAACGAATTAGGCTTTAACAACTTCATAATAAAGCCCGCATGCGATGGCAGTTCCGCAGGTGCTGTTAGAATATACGATTGTTCCGAATTAAAAACCTACGTTGAATTACTAAATGATAAAGCACCATACATTCCAGCCAACACTTTTAAAAATCAATCATCAATCATTGAAATGCCTAGCAATACCGAACAGGATTTTCTACTTGAGGCATTCATAGAAACTGACAAGTTAAAAATAAATTCACACATCATAAACGAAGCTATTGAAAACAAAAACATAATACGCAAATCAAAAGACGGATGGCTAGAATTAACAGTTGGCGTTATTGAAAATAACGGAAAATACCACTCCTTCAATCCAAGCATAACAGTAGCAGAAAACGATATTTTAACAGTTGAAGAAAAATTTCAAGGCGGAACAGGCATAAACATAACCCCCCCACCAACAGACTTAATATCAAAAGAATCCTTAGAAATAATAAAGAACGGCATAGAAAAGGTTTCCAAAAAGCTAAACATCAAAAATTACGCAAGGATTGACATATTCTTTAACACAATAACGAACAAGATGATTATTATTGAAGCCAACACATTGCCCGCTTTAACACCATCCACAGTAATATATCATCAGGCACTAGCAGAAAATCCAATAATGTATCCAATTGACTTTTTAGAACTACTAATTGATATGAAAAAGTAATATTATTAAAAATAGAGTAGGGTAGATATTTCCTATATTTAAAAATTATATATGGATTTTATAAAAGTAATAGCAATATTCAATTCATTTTGCTGTATCTATTAACTTATTACATTATAAAAATATCTATTTTTAAATTTTGTTTTATGCTATTTCAACACAGTAAGATTTAGAGACTAAAATTTATTATTGTGAAATTATTAAATTTAATTTTAAAAAAAATATGCAGATAAATTTTTATAACATTTATAGCATTTTTTTAACTTCAATAAAAAACGGCTTTTTAGTGTAATATACTGGACAAGCCAAATCTTTAGCTAGTATTTTCGCTATATCTGTGAAGAGTTAATCCATATCTATCTTATAAATTGGTTATACTA
>CALXXG010000015.1 GCA_944392625.1 uncultured Rickettsiales bacterium | reverse complement strand
CTTCAATTTTCAATTTCTATATGATTCTCTGCCGAAGGCTAATTTTCAATTTTCAATTTCTATATGATTCTCTGCCGAAGGCTAATTTTCAATTTTCAATTTTCAATTTTTCTCAGTTTGCACTTCGTGGGACGACAGACTAAAATGATTCGGCAAGCCGATCATTTTCCCACTTCGTGCTTCAATTTTCAATTTCTATATGATTCTCTGCCGAAGGCTAATTTTCAATTTTCAATTTCTATATGATTCTCTGCCGAAGGCTAATTTTCAATTTTCAATTTTCAATTTTCAATTTCTTTATCTATTGCTAGAGTAATAGAATAATTAGAATACTTGGGGGATAATATAAAATATTAGACATCCATAGGGATGTCTAATTTCCTCTAATTAAACTAAATCAGTTGATTAACCTATTTTGTGATCAACTATTTTTTTCTCATATTCACAGATTTCTTCGTCGTTTTCTTTGAACATGATTCTTTCCATGTGCTCGCCTTTTTTGCCAATGTTGAAGGATTCAACAGGTCTGTGGTAGCCCATGACTCTGGTCCATACTTGAGTTTTCTCGCCGCAGATTGGGCATACTTTTTGTTCACCGTTTAGGTAGCCGTGGTTGTGGCATGTTGAGAATACTGGTGTGATTGTGATGTATGGCATTTTGTAGTTGCTTAAAACGGTTCTTACGAATCTTTTGCAGGCTTCAGCTGTTGATATTCTTTCGCTCATGTATAAATGCAATACTGTTCCGCCTGTGTATTTTGTTTGTAGATCGTTCTGTAGATTTAAAGCTAAGAAAGGATCGTCTGTGTAGTTGGCAGGTAATTGGCTGCTGTTTGTGTAGTATACGTTAGGGTATGTGCCTGCTTGAATTATGTTAGGATATCTCTTTCTGTCTTCTTTTGCAAACCTGTAGGTTGTTCCTTCGGCAGGTGTAGCTTCAAGATTGTATAGGTTTCCTGTCTCGTTTTGATATTCTTTTAGCTTGTTTCTCATAAATTCAAGAATTTCATTGGCTAAAGCTATGCCTCTAGGATCGCTTATGTCGTAGCTGTCGTCTGTGAAGTTTCTGATCATTTCGTTCATGCCATTCAAGCCAATGGTTGAGAAGTGGTTTCTAAAATGTTTTAAATATCTCTTTGTGTAGGGGTAAAAACCTCTTTCGTATAGTTCTTGAACGAATACTCTTTTCTTTTCAAGTGTTGATTTGGCTAGGTCCATAAGTCTGCCAAGTTCTTTTAAAAGACCCTGTTTGTCGCCCATTTTGATGATGCCATCGGAATAGCCTTTGAATCTGTAGCCTAGTCTTGCCATGTTTATGGTGACAACGCCAATTGAACCTGTCATTTCAGCTGATCCGAATAGTCCGTTTCCTCTTCTTAATAATTCTCTTAAGTCAAGTTGAAGTCTGCAGCACATACTTCTAACGGCACCTGGTTTGTAGGCGTTTGGATTAGGAACGATGTTTCCGTTTTCATCCTTCATGTATTGGCTTCCTAAGAAGTTTTGAAAGTATGAAGAACCAACTTTTGCAGTATTCTCAAATAATGCGTTTGCAGCTGGTGAATCCCAATTAAAGTCTTCTGTGATGTTAACTGTTGGAATTGGGAAAGTGAAAGGTTGTCCTTCATTGTCTCCTTCTGTCATGACTTCATAGTAGGCAACGTCAATCATTTCAAGCTCTTTTTGGAAATGTTTGTAGGTCAATTCTTCAAGACTGTCAACGCCTCTAGCCTTTGCTCTAGCTAAAATGCTGTTGTCATCCAATAGATCACCGTTGTCAATGCCTTTAAATAGGTGCTGGCCATTTCTAGTTGGAAATTGGTCTCTTAAATCATTAGGCACTGTAAAATCTAATGTGACATTTGTAAATGGAGATTGTCCCCATCTTGCAGGAACGTTTAGATTATAAACAAAACTTGCTATAGCTTCTTTTATTTCTTTAAAGCTTAGATTATCTATGAATACGTATGGTGCAAGATATGTATCAAAACTACTGAAAGCTTGTGCTCCTGCCCATTCTGATTGTAAGATTCCTAAGAAGTTTGCCATCTGTCCTAAAGCACTTCTGAAATGCTTAGGAGGTCTTGCGGAAACTCTGCCTCTAACGCCGTTAAATCCTTCGTCAAGCAATGCTCTTAAGGACCAGCCGGCACAATAGCCGCTTAAATTGTCTAAATCATGAATATGATAATCGCCAATTCTATGGGCTTCGCCCTCTTCTTTTGAATATACGCTATCCAACCAATAGTTGGCAATTAATTTACCTGATAAATTGCTAACAAGTCCGGCATTGCTATAGCCAACATTCGCGTTGGCGTTTATTCTCCAATCTTCTTTGTCAACATATTCTTGAACTGCGTGTTTTGAACTAACTTTTGTATCTCTTGATTGATTTTTCTCCGATTCATTTTCAATTTCTTCTCTTATATACTCTTTATATACTTTATATAGCTTTTCATTTAATAATTCTTGTTCTAATATTTCTTCTTCATTACCGGATATTAATTTTAAATTGCTTTTTTGCAAATTAGTCAAAAAGTCTGAAATTGAACCTTCATTAGCCTTTTTGAAAGCCTTTGATAATTTATTTTTTAGATCTGGTTTTAGAAATAAAACTCCATCTATAACCTTATCATTCTTTGTATTCTTATCCATTTTCCTTAAAATTATTAAATTTTGTATAGACAGAATAAAACACAAGATATAGTATGTCAAGTATATTTTTTAACTATATGTAGTTTTTTTTGTAAAAAAATTTCTTGACTTTATTTTAACTCATATAAAACAACAGTTGAGTTTCTGTCAAGTAAAAAAAATATATTTTATTAAATATGTTTTTATTGATTAGTGTAAAAAAATGTCATATAATAGTATATATGCTAATAATTTTATATAAAAATGTTATCAGAATATAAAAATATAGAAAACTTACAAGAATATAAAAAAATACTTAATTTAAAAGGAAAATATATAGAGCAATGTATTATAGATAATAATACAACAATTCCTCAGGATGCCAACTATAATATGAGAACAAATATAGATAATAATGGAAACATTGAATATATTTTTACTCCAAAAAACAATAATGGAAACTTTAAAATTACAGTCTCAAAACATGGAGAAATTTTTAAAGAAACTTTAGAAATAGAAGGTACAAAACCATATAAAATTACAAGATACAACTGTTTTCAACGTTATTCCGATGATCAAAAAGTTGATATTACTATAAATGATGATGGTAATAAACGTATTATAAAGTTTCACAAAAAAAGCCAAGGAGAAAAAACAGAAGATAAAGAATATATTAGAATTGTTAAAGGTGTAAGTGGATATGACTATTTAAATAAAAATTTTAAAGAAAGAATAGCAAATATTTTATCTGGACTTAATTATAATATTATTAGTGATTTATTAAATAATTTAGATCCTGATTTATCAGGATTTATTGGTTGCCAAATATTATCACCTATAGATTTTGAATATGAAAATGATAAAATAAATTGTGTGCGTTTTAAAAATATATCAATACCAGTTTACGACAATAAAATGAAATTTCAAGATATTGATACCTATAGGCAATGTAAACAAATATTTATGGATTTTATATCTAAACAAATGGAATTAAATGAAGATAGATTGCCTATTGATTATGCAAATTTATTACTCTATTTTGAAACTCCACAAAGAAAAAATATACTTTTCTTTCCAAATAAAAATGAATGTAGAGATAAGAATAAACTTGTAGATTCCATGATTCAAAAAATGGAAGAAAGAAATATTAATTTTATAAATGTGTTAATACCATCTGAAATAATGAATCACACCATGCTTGCTATAATAAACAGAGATGGTAGAATGGTAATTTTTGATGGGGCTCAAAGCTGCAATGAAACAGACAGAATTACAAAATACATTATCAATGAAACATTTTCTGGAGTTCCAATTATGAACAAAAATATGCTTCAGGGAGAAAAAAGTATGACATGTTCATATTTTTCAAGTATTGCTGCTTCAATACTAGCCAATTACAGTGATGAACAATTAAAAGAATTATTTGATACAAGCTATAAATTGTTTGATAATAAAAAATTAGCACACACTAGTTATGTAGATTTTCTTAAATATACACGAAACCTGGAAGATTACAATAGAGATTTTGAAATTCAAGTTTGCGACAAAATTCTTAATTTTTTCTATAAAATGAAACAACCAAGCAGCCAATTAGAAAAGCAACAAATTTATTTAAAATTATTAAGCAAAGAGGCTCAACAACTATTTCAAAAATCAAAAGGAATTGAAAAATACCTGAACTAATAAATAATTTAAATAAAAATTAAGTATAATCATAAATAAGTTCCTATATTAATTTATAGGAACTTTTTATATTCTTAAATCTGTTATAAAAACAATTTTGTCATATTTAAATTGACTTTTATTTATAAAATAATTAGAATTATCTCATAATAATAAGCATCTTTTAGTTATGGAAAACGAACAATTTTTTGATGATGAAAAATTAGATAAAATCATCAAAAAGTCTTTTACATCAGAAACAATTGCTGCAATTAAGCTTATTGATGATTCCATGTATTCTTTAGAAAAAAATAGCAAAACTATTGAAATTGACAAGCCGGATTCACTAAGAATAAGGAAAAAACCATCAAATAAATTTGAAAAACTAATATATGAAAAACTTAAAGATAACTTAGATAGGTTTAATTCAATAAATTAATAGATATATTATCCAGCCTAGTAATTTTATAGGAAAATAAAATGAATAACAATGAAAAATACAGTAAAATTCCTGAAAGTGAAGATGCTTTATTATATAAAATAGATATTGATAAAGATCATGAAGAAT
>CALXXG010000014.1 GCA_944392625.1 uncultured Rickettsiales bacterium | reverse complement strand
CATAAAGCACTTAAAGCACAAGTGTGAAAAATATGACAAGCTCGCCTCCCAGTACGACGACCTTCTCACCCTGTGCCAGATGGCCATTGAGGAAAATGACGACAGCCTCCTGCCGGAGCTGGAGGAGGAGTTTGCAGTATTTGAAAAGAACCTTGAGGACACACGGCTCTCCACGCTTCTCACCGGTGAGTACGACGAGTGCAACGCCATACTTAACTTCCACGCCGGCGCAGGCGGAACGGAGGCGCAGGACTGGACACAGATGCTATACCGCATGTACACCCGCTGGGCGGAGCGCCACGGCATGAAATACCGCCTTCTTGACTATCTCGACGGCGAAGAGGCTGGATAATCCATTATATATTAATTAATTCATTTACTTCATTTTTAAAAAGCTCCCTCATTTCCTAATATCTCCTTTACTATTTTAAATTTTATACTTCTTTTTCCATACATTGCTTTTTCAATTTCCTTGTACTCTTTTTCCGCCTCTTTACATTCTTTTTTAGTTTTGCAACACGCAAATATTTTATTATTACCGTATAATGTAAACATATTAATCTTCCTCTTTAAATCCTAGTATTTTTAGTTCTTGTATTTTTTCATCTATTAATTTGCTGGTTACTGTTTTATCAGCTCCTATTGTAAAATTGCCGACTTTATATGTCTTATTATCATAGTCGATTTTTAATTGCCTTTTTGTATATCCATATTTATTTTTACAACTCCAAATTGCTATTTTCATAAATTATTCCTCCTTTATTTAGTTAAAAAGTCGTAATCTTCCCACCATTTTTCTTCATTTTCTATATCTTTATATGTTATATGTTGGTCATCATAATCTTCGCCATCTGTAACATAATCCCAATATATTTCATTTGCTATTAATAAATTATCTTTAAAATATAATATATTTTTATTTTCTTTTTCGATTCTTTTATAAAGATTTCTATATATTACCCCTAATGTTTCCATACTTCTATTTAATTTTTTGTATTCGCCCTCTGTAATTTGCTCATCATCATTCTCAAGTATATCATCTAGTTGTCTATATGCTATTTTTAAATCAGCTAAAATTTCTAATTCAGTCATATTAATTTCCCTCCATTTCTTTTTTTCTCATCAATATATAAGTAATTATCGTATGACAATTAATCGTTAAAATAATAATCTACTTCGTTAATTTTTATAGTAATAAATTTTATAACACCGTCTGCTTTTCTTAATTCTTGCTCAATAAAATTAACATTTTTTTCTGTCTGTTTAAACCTAACCATTACATAGTAACCAAATTTATTGCCTTTAATATCATATGCTAATTTTTTTAATCCTAGATGTTCATATTTTTTTATTTCTCCTTTTTTTATTTCTCCTTGCCCTACAATTATTCTTCTTACTTTATTTTCAATATCACTTATATTTTTTGCCGTGCTATTTTCTGCCATCATATATACTAACTCAAAATACTGCATTTGATTTTCCTTTTCTTCTTGTATTAATTTTTCAACCTCTTTTATGTCAGCATTTATTTTTGCCTTATCATTTAATAATTTCTTTAATTTTTTATTTAATTCATCTAATCTTTCCATAATTATTCCCCCGTTATTATCATAATATGTTTTTCATCATAACTATTAAACTCTAGTTTTTTACCGTCAAACTTTATTTCGTTTACATTAGGCTCTTTTTCAACATCTTTTATTGTATCTTCCAACATTTCTTTTGCCTCTTTCATATCTTTTGCTGGAAAATTTCTTGCCCATATTAATTCATCATTTTTAAATATAGTATAAACTATCATCATTTTAATCTACCTCCTCATAAATATCATAAAATATTTCGCCTGTTTCTTCATTGTAATTTTCTATATAAAATATAATTTCGTGTTCATTTTTTTCTTGTCCATAAATATGTTTAGCTCTTAGTTCTTCATAGTATGGTATATGTTCATCAATTTGCCCCCAATAGGTTGTTTCACTTTCCATTCTAGTTTCTATATCTCCACAATATTCTTCAAATTGTTCTTTTGTAAGATTTTTTAATGTTCTTTTCATAATTTATTCCCCCTAAATTTATTTTATTATAATAATTTGTATTCTTTGTGTTTTTATTTTTCATAATAGTATGTTATATTTTGCCCACAACATTTCATTTCAATTAGTCCGTGATTTCCATTGCCAGGACTTACTATTTCTACAACTTGTATGTTATTTCTTGCAACAATAATACCAATTAATAATCCTATAATTAAACCAATAAAAATTAATAATATTTTCTTCATAATTAATAATATTTTCTTAATGTTTTTATACATTTCTTTTTCCCCCTAATTCTTTATATTCTTTTTTTAATTTATTTAATATCCAATAATCCATTTTTTTAATTTCTTCATTTTTGCCGTATTTTTATATCAGTTTTATATTTTTTTATTAATCCATAAATAATATTCAAATCTTTTTTCATGATTATTTCCCTCCTCCTATTTTATAAGTGTTAGCCGTATGACAAGCCTTACGCAAGCCATACGACCAAATATATTAAAATATGAAAACTACCCTCTTAAAATGGCATATCGCTAGTCATTGCTTTTATATATGCCTGTTCTAGTTCAATCTTAGTTTTAGGCACACAAAATTCAAAATGATGAATTATTTTACCATTTTTACATAATCTATAATGATATGTAATTGATACCCTATTATTGCCGAACCAACTTGAATAATTAGTGCTTTTTTCTATTTTATATTTTTTAAATTCCTGTTTTAATTCTTTAATATATTCATTTATACTCATAAAAATTCCACCTTCCATTTTTGCCGGCAATATTTCTCAATTTTGCCGAACCATAATTTCATAAATTATTTTATCTATTTAATAAGTATTTACCGTATGACACCACATAAAATTTAATCGTGGAGCAAAAAATGCCGGCAATATTTCTCAAAATTTAGGGTATGTGAAAAATCTTTATAAAAACATTTTCCCAAATACCCTATAAATGCTAACATTCTTTTAAATTTTCACTCCATTTTACATTAGTCATTACATAATCCCAACTTGTACCCCAATGAGTTACTAACAATACATCACAGTCTAGTAATTCGCTATAACTTAATGATACACCATATTCAATTAGTTTTTCTCTTTCAAATTCTCCAAGATTACATAAATAATATTGATATATTTCATCATCTTCTTCTATTTCTATATTAACCATATTATCGAATAAAGCACCATCAATATTTACAAGTTCATTACATAATACCAAATCATCAATATATCTATCTATTAATCTTCTATATGATACTCTTCCTGTTCTTTTCTCCTCGTCGTTTAATTCGTTTACATCAGCAACATAAAATTTTTTCATTTTTACCAACTCCTTTTTTATTTTTTCATTTAATAAGTAATAACCGTACGACACTATTGTTTTTTTCTTTGCATTAGATAAGTAAAAATCGTATGACAATATTTACTTGCCAGGATTTTTAAAATCATATTACCATACGAATTTTTTTATTGTTTTTTAGTGTTCCACCTATTTCTATTTTCTTTATTGGTGCGAACCATTTAAACTAAAACTACCAATAAAAAAATTATATGGTCATTTTCTTATCTATTCTATAAGTAAAAACCGTACGACAATTTTCCCCCGCTCGTAAATTTTAACGCATAATTACCGTGAATTTTTTACATCAAATTTTAATATTTTTAAAAACTCTTACATAATATAAGTAAATACCGTACGACATTAAAAAAAGAAGGCTGTAAACCCTCTTTTTTTTAATATTCTATACATTCAATAATTTTTTGAGTTTTAGTTCTAATTCGTTCTATTGTTTTTTGAACTGTACTTTTACTAACCCCCAATATTTCCGCTGTTTTCCCAAAAGTTCCCATTTTACTAAAAACATTTAATATTTCTAATTGCTTTTCTGTAAGATTTAACATACTAATATTAAAG
>CALXXG010000013.1 GCA_944392625.1 uncultured Rickettsiales bacterium | reverse complement strand
ATGGAAGAGGGATTGAAATTGGCGGCTAGAAGAAAATATGGTCATGATTTGTTGATTGAGTGTAAGTTGGATCGTAAGACTGGTAATATTTCTATTTATAATAAATTGGAAATTGTTGATAATAGTATGGAAAATGATCCGGAGTTTAATTCTAAGAAACAAATTACGCTTTCTAAGGCTAAGGCTGATGTTAAAAAGGGAAGAGTGCAGGTTGATGGGGATGTTGAGGTTGGTAATTTTGTTAGGTTGGAATTGCCGAATATTGATTTGAATAGGGTGGCTGTTCAAATTGCTAGAAATGAAATAATTAAGAAGATTAAGGAAGCGGAAAGAGATAAAGAGTATAATGAATTTATTGATAGAGTTGGAACTATTATTAATGGCTCTATTAAGAAGATTGGTATTAAGAATATAGTGGTTGAGGTTGATGGTTTTGAAGCGTTGTTGACTAGTGATGGTATGATACCGGGGGAAAGATTTAGAGTTGGTGATAGAATTAGGGCTTATATTAAGGAAGTTGTTAAGGAGCAAAAGGGTGCGCAGATATTTTTGTCGAGGACTGATAATATGTTTTTGGCTGAGTTGTTTAGGCAAGAAGTTCCTGAAATTTATGATGGTATAATTGAAATTAGGGGTATTGCTAGAGACCCTGGTTCTAAGTCTAAGGTTGCGGTTTATTCAAGAAATGAAACATCTGATATAATTGGTGCTACTGTTGGTATTAGAGGTGTTAGAGTTCAGGCTGTTACTAATGAATTAAGAGGCGAAAAAATTGACATTATTAGATGGTCTGAAAATCCAGTTGAATATATTATTAATGCTATTGCTCCAGCTAAACCAATTAAGGTTATATATAATGAAGATAAAAATACAGCTGATGTAGTGTTGTCTAAAGATCAATTAAGTTTGGCTATTGGTAGGGGTGGTCAAAATGTTAAGTTAGCTTCAAAAATTACAGGAATTAAGATTGATGTAATGACTGAAGAGGAAGAAAAAACTAGAAGATTGGCTGAGTTCCAGGAGGCAACCAGTGAATTAATGAATATCCTTGATGTTGAAGAGGTTGTTGCACAATTGCTTGTGGCTGAAGGGTATGATAATGTTAACAGTATAGCTGAAAGTTCATTGACATCTTTGCAAAACATTCAAGGATTTGATGAAAATATTGCTAAAGAAATACAAGATAGAGCTATTGAGTATTTAAATGAAAAAAAATAGTTTTGGTTAATTTTATATTAATTATAATAAAAGGATTGAATGACTGAGAATAAAAGAAAGACTATAACTCTTGGAAAGACTAATAGTGGAGATATAAAGAAAAATATTGCAGAGTCTTTTGCTAAAAATAAGTTATTAAATAAGACTCAAAACAATAATTCTAATGGCAATTCTGACGACAAAAATGCAACTGATTTTTTGAAGTCCGGTGTTCATTTTGGAAATCTTGATCTTATTAAAGAAAGACAGATGAAAAATTTAAACCTTAGAAATAATTCTAATTCAAAACCTAAACAAATCAAAACTCAAGAGATTGAAATAAAGGAAGAGGAACCAAAACAAGTTGATACTATATCAGAAAAGGTTGTAGTTCAAAATACTAATAGTGATGATGACATTAAACCCGTTATAGACGCACATAAAATATTGAGTGAATATGCACAAAAACAAAAGGAAGAAGAAAGAAGAAGAAGAGAAGAAGAAAGAGCTAAGAGAGAACTTGAAAATAAGAAAAAGCAGGAAGAGGAGTTAAGAAGATTTAACGCAAAAGCAAAAGGTAGACAGGATAATATAGATAATTCATCAGAAAATGTTATTGAAGAAAAAACTTCAAAAGCTGAAAATTTAAGTAATAATAAGTTTAAAAATGGGAATAAAGAAAAGGAACAAAGTTCTCAAAAGATAAATGAATATAATAATAAAAATTCTTTCAAAAAAGATAACTATAAGAAAAATTATGATGATGATTTTTCTGATGATGAAGAAGAATCTTCAAATCAAAAAAATAATAAGAAAAGTTTTCAAAACAGCAACTACTCAAAAAATAAAAATATTCATACTTATGTATTAAATGACGATGAAGATGATGATGAAGGTGGCTTTGGTAGAAGAAAAAGAAAAAGTAAGGGTTTTTTTAAAAATAAAGAAAAGTCTCCAGAGGTTGTTCATCAGAAAATTATTCAAGATGTTGAATTGCCTGAGTTTATTACAGTTAGTGATTTAGCTGAAAGGATGAATGAAAAAAGATCTGATGTTGTTAAAAAGTTAATTTCTATGGGAATGCCTGTAACAGTTAATCAAACGATTGATGCTGATACTGCTGAATTGGTAGTTGTTGAATTCGGACATAATGTCAAAAAAAGAACTACCGAACATGATGTTGAAAATAAATTGGAAGAAAATCAAGAAGGAAAAGAATTTATTTCAAGGGCACCTGTTGTTACAATTATGGGACACGTTGATCATGGAAAGACATCACTTCTTGATGCAATAAGATCTACTCATGTTGCAGAAAAAGAATCTGGCGGTATTACACAGCATATTGGTGCTTCAAGAGTTGAAGTTGAAAATGGTAAATTTATTACATTTATTGATACTCCGGGACATGAAGCATTTACTGAAATGAGAATGAGGGGTGCAAATATTACTGATATAGTTGTATTAGTCGTAGCTGCTGATGATGGTGTAAAGGATCAAACTATTGAGGCTATTAACCATGCCAAGGCCGCTGAAGTTCCTATAATTCTTGCTATAAATAAAATTGATAAACCCGGTGCGGATCCAATGAGGGTTAAGCAAGAACTATTGCAGTATGATATTGTTACAGAAGATTTTGGTGGAGATGTAATGTCAGTTGAAGTTTCTGCTAAACAAAAAATTGGACTTGATAAACTTAAAGAAGCGATACTTTTGCAAGCTGAAATAATGGATTTAAAAGCACCTATTGATGTTAAACCTAGCGGTGCTGTTATTGAAGCCAGAATGGATCAGAAAAAAGGTCCTATAGCAAGCCTTTTAGTTCAAAGAGGTATTTTAAAAATGGGTGATTTGGTTCTTGCTGGTACATCCTATGGAAGAATTAAAAAGATGGTTGATGATAAGCATAAAATTCAAAAAGAGGCCTATCCATCTATGGCTGTTGAAATTTTAGGACTTGATAGTGTTCCAACTGCCGGTGATCAATTTAACGTTCTTGATGAAGAAAAAGAAGTTAGAGAAATCGTTGCCTATAGAGAAAGAAAAGCTTTAGAAGCAAAAGTTGCAAAGAGAAGCGTAAAGAGTTTAGACTCAATGTTAAAAACTGTTGGCGGAAAATCTGCAAAATTATTGCCGGTTATTATTAAAGCCGATGTTAATGGTTCAATTGAGGCTATAATTGGTACCTTGACAAAACTTAATACAAATGAAGTGGAAATAGATGTTGTTCACTCTGGAACAGGTGCAATTAATGAGTCTGATATTACTTTAGCATCAGTATCTGATGCACTAGTCATTGGTTTTAATGTTAGAGCAAATAATAACGCCATTGAAATGGCAAAAGCAAAAGATATTGACATAAGATACTATTCTATAATTTACAATATAGTTGATGATATCAAGAGTATTTTAAGCGGTATGTTGGAACCAATCAAGAAGGAAGAAATATTAGGACATGCCGAAGTTCGTCAAGTATTCAAAATTACAGGTGTTGGAAAGGTCGCTGGTTGTTTCGTGCTTGATGGTGAAATTACTAGAAACAATAAGGTCAGACTTATAAGAGATGGTGTTGTTATTTATAGTGGTGAGCTAAAAGCTTTAAAGAGGTTTAAAGATGATGTTAAGGAAGTTAAAGCTGGTTATGAATGCGGTATGTCTATAGATAACTATGAAGATATAAAAGAAAAAGATATCATTGAGAGCTTTAAAATTACAGAAGAGAAAAGAAGTATATAGTTTAATAATTTTTAAATAGTCAACATTAAAAATATGACTATTAATAACTAGCTAGACTAGTGGTTCACAAAAGCGAAGCTTTTGCAACATTATTAGCAGGACTTATTATTTGATATTATAATAAATTAGAACAAAACTATTAGATTAATTTAGTATATAAGTGAATATCAGATGCTATTTATGATATATTTATGCAAAAAGTTCATAGTCAAATTATCAAAAATCAAGGACTGGGGGCTAGTAGAGTGCAATGAGCAATAACTTTAAACGGGATATTTATACAAAAAATCGTGGAAATTATTCCGAATTTCTGAATCTATATTGCAGGAAATGCGGAACAAAAATTGCCAGATATCAAAAAGATGGTCCCGGAGATTTATTAAGGATTTATGTTGATAGAATTTTAGAAAATGAAGAACTATTGGAATTTGCAATTGATAAAAAATTTATTTGTCCACATTGCAAAAGATTGTTAGGACTTGGTTATTTATATCCAAAAGAGCAACGACCAGCCTATATTTTATTTCAAAATACAATAGTTAAAAAACCAGTTTCTTTTTTAAGGCATATCTATTGTTTAATTTTGAGACTGATTATGAAGTAATTATGGGATCAAATTGATAATGTATTTAAATAAAGAAGTATAAATTGCGTCAAATATAGCTTAATAAAAAAAACATGGGAAATGTTCATATGACAGATATTGAAATGGGCGTTGCAAAGATGATAAGAAGCAATAGGCTAACTATATACCATACTTGTATAATCAATATGATTTGCTTATGCTATTACAATTTGATAAAAGACAATTTTAAAAAATTGTTTATGGAAAAACTTGAAATTTAGAAACTTTCCAAAATTATAGACACAACTTGATTTTTTATACATATAATTTTCACAAACGAAGTGCAGCGCTAAACATAACTTAATGTTCATCAGTAGTCAAATCTACTTATTTTTATTTTAAGAAAAATGAAGAATAATTAGCTAAGCTGACGTGTTAGCTTTTTAACAAATAAAAAACTATTATATAATTTACCATTATTTAATATTAAGAGAAAAACTAAATAATTAAAATTAATAAAATATTACATATATTAATTAATGTTGAAAATAATATATTGGTTAACTCCAGATTGAATTTTTTATGTTTTTTTCCAAAAAAGCTTTATGTAATTCTTCATCTGTAGCAGTTACCTGAAAATCTCTATCTTGTAATTTTGTTCTTTTTTTTACTGCTTCTATTAAAGTTTCAATATTTGTGATTTCTTCA
>CALXXG010000012.1 GCA_944392625.1 uncultured Rickettsiales bacterium | reverse complement strand
GTAATTAAAAGTATATATTTAATATAAAAAAATAAAAATATAAAAAATAAATAAAGCAATGTTTTAAAAAATATTATTCAATTAGTTCAAAAATAAATTTTAAAAATTTTAAAAAATAAAAAATTGTCAAAAATGTTTAAAATTTGATATAGAATTATCCCGAAATATAAAATTATAAAGAAAGAAAAAGGCAAAAAAATACCATTAAAAAATATTGTATAATATATATTATGGAAAAAATATATTATTATTTAAAGTTATTTTAATCTTTATTTTTCAATATTATTATAAATTAATTTTAAAGTAAAAAATTAAATATTATTTTTTATGTTAAAAAGGCAAAAATACTTTAAAATTTTTTTAAATCTTTTTTATTTTATCTATACTCCAATTTATTTTTTTAATTTAAAACTTTATCTTTTTAAAAAGATCTATAAAATTATTATATTTTTGTGAAAGAGAATTCGGAAGTATATAAATTATCTTAAAAAATAACAATGTTAAAATTTTTAAAATTACACCTGCAGTAAATTATACAATAAAATTATGAATTACCCTTTGACAGAAAATCATAAAAAACCAAACTACAAAGTTGGTGGAATGTCAGTTTGCTGAACAAACTGAAGCGAGTTTCGTTTGTTTTCTGCTTCGTGTTTAAACACTCACTTCGTTCACATCGCACTTCGCCAAACAACAAGTTTGTGATTGCAAGTAAACTTGCATCACATCGGCTTTGCATTTGAGCAATCACTTTAATCGTTAGGCACTTCGTGGGACGAAAACAAGGGCTGGATGTTGGAAAATGAAAGTTTACTTTCATTTGACAACTCATGCCCGTAGTTTGCCGAAGGATAAATTCGTGATGTTAGTCTATTGATCTATGAAATGCCTATTGAATGGAGTTCAAATAAAAATTGAAATTTTATAACAAAAAAATATAAACTAAATAGAATATTAAAAAATAGTCTTAAAACATTAAAAATATGAGATTAAATTAATTTTATTTATTCTAATACTTTTAATTAAAAACTTTTAAAGAAATAATTTAATTAATTATAATTTATATTTTATATTTAAATATTTTGTCATTCATTAAATAACGCCCTATAAAATCATTATTCTATTATTAGTTAATATTTTATAAAAAAATTCTAAAATTAATTGACTTATAATTAATATAAAATATTCTATAGCTGTATTCTAAATAATATTTAAAATTTTAGATACATTTTATTCATATTAATATTTTTTACGGAGGAAAAAATGAAAAAAATTATATTAGTTTGCATTTTTTGTTGTCTATTACAAGCTTGTAGCGGCGGTAAACGCGCTAATGTTGTATATACAAGGCCGGATATTGAAACTGAAGTATCAGCTGTAATTGTATTTCCTACAACAACAGCAGATGGAACAATAAACGATGATACAAAATTAATGAGCAAATCAATATATGCTAATTGGGCTAATATATATGGGAAAAAAGCAATTCCAGGTGATCCAGTAGTTGAAAAAATGTTAGAACAAAAAGTTACAAGAGAAGTTTATCTTTCAATAGTTGATACACTAAGCAGCGCTGATTCTAATTCAATAGAAAAAACTTTAAAGAGTGCTGCAGTTAAAAAGTTCCTACAAACAATAACTTCTAAACTTGGAGCTGGTAATAATGCTAGATTCGCCGTATCAGTAATTTCTGGAAGTGAAAAAGGATATGATAATGGTCAGCCACTTAAATTAAACATTGGTCTTTTTGATCTCAATGGTTCAACTTGGAAAGTAATTACAGAAACAGAAAGTCAAAAAGGTGCTATTACTACTTTCAAAATTGATTATAATGGCATAATAAATCAACATTTCACATCTATAGAAGAAAATATAGAACAAGTTAAATAATTATATTTTTGTATCATCTTAATAAATAAAGAGTAATTTTGATTACTCTTTATTTTTTTATATATCTCTTAGGGCTTGAATTTGCCTTAAAATTATCTTTAATTTTGTTTCATCAGATGTTTTTAATATTGTAATTATTTCATCAATTAATTTTTGATTATTATTTTCATTTGTGTTATATGGCTCATATTAAGAATAAAAAAGATAAATAATAAATATAAATTAATAATTGTAATCTTATATATTAAAAGTCTTTTTTATTGCTATTATATATTTTTATTATTTACTCTTATTGCTATAGTAGTAATGTTATTATCAAAAGACAATTTTTTGACCTCCCTGCCCCTTCACATGGGGTGATTGGTGTTAAGTCTTTTACAGTTGGGCCGGGAGAGGGACCAGCATATTCCACACTTCACATGTGTGGTGAAGTTGGTAGTGCCTTTACATAGTATTGATTTTGGCGCGGCCATTTAGATAGTTGTCGGAAGAGTTTTTACTCATCCTGTGAAGGGGCCGTTTCATCTTCACACCCTGTGAAGGGGACAAGGGGGTTTGCCTCCATTTGTAAGGTATGTGTCCCAAGGTGACGGTGGGTTGATATATAAATTAAAAATTGAAGCAC
>CALXXG010000011.1 GCA_944392625.1 uncultured Rickettsiales bacterium | reverse complement strand
ATATAATTGTCTTGCTTTTTCATACTCTTCAAGTTTATTATATGCAAAAATAGTTTCTGCAATGATTTTGGGATTTGAAAAATTTTTCCTTTCATATATATCGGACACATTATGGAAAGAGCCACATTTATTTAATGCTTTTAAGCCATACTCAGCAAATTCTAAATAATTGTCTTCATTAAAATAACTGTTTGTATTATTATCATATAATGATACTATAGTTGCATACGCTCCAATATTATAAAAAGCTTTTATAATATATAGCAAGGCTTTATCACTATTTTTTAATATATCGTTATTTGCTTTAAAGAGAGAAATTGATTCTTGATATTTCTTTTGTTCATATTTTACCCTTAATACATTAACTAATATTTCAGAATCTACTATTTTGTTATTACTTGCAGTTTCATAAAGTTCTAAAACTTTGGCATAATCTCCTTTATCACAATATGATTTCATTGCATAGTCTAATATCTTTTTGTCGGAAAGATTGTTTTTATCTTGTTTAATTGCTTTATTGAATGATGATATTGCCTTGTCAATATCGCCTAATATATAATAATCTTCTATGATATTTGAAGTAACCGTTTTGTTTTTGATGTTTGTTTGCAAATCATTATTGTATTCTATTAATCTTTTGAAATATATAATTAAATTTTTTAGTTGTTCATTTTTTTCGGATAATTCAACAATATTTTTATCTTCTAACACCTTAGACAATTTGTCGTATTGTCCGGATTTGGAATAAGAATAAAATATATATTGACAAACTATGTATATATTCGAATTTGCATACTTTGTAACTGGGTCCATTTTATCATATATTACTATTGCCTCTTTGTAATCTCCAGCTTTATAGCAAGCTTCAATAACTTTAAATAGTGTGTCACAGTCAGTTAATTTATTAGTTTTTATTGCTTTTTTATATATTTCTATTGTTTGTTTATATTGGCACAGAATATTTGAGGCTGATATTGCACTGGAAAATATATCCGAATTTACATTATTATGCACTAAAGCATCATTGTATATTTCTAAAATTTTATTTGGATACAAACTATGTTCATTGGCATTTATAACAGCTTTAAAAATTTCAATATTTACTTTATTGGATGCAAGTGCATTTCTGTAGATTTCCATTATTTTTATATAGGCTTGCATTGAAGCATTATAATTTTTTTTTATTTCTTCAGTATTTTTTATTAATAAGCATGATTCAATTGCGAAAAATATAATGTCAGGAGTTAAAGAATTATTATTTAGACGTCTATTATAAATTTCTAAAATATCTTTATACTTTTTTTCTACGTATAATTTTCCAAGTTGTGTAACTAAATCATTTCTTTTGCTTTTAGCATTTTTATTGATTGGCATTTCAAATATAAATATTTTATAACAATGATATTGATTATATCATTTTTTAAGGAAAGGTCAACAGAAAAAAGTTAATTATTTTTTGATAGTTTTTAATAATAATAGATGTTAAAGCCTATACAAATAGGCTTAATAATATATGTTTGTATTTATTTGTATCCCATTAAATGTAAATGAAAATGTGGAACTATCTGACCAGCTTCTTCTCCACAGTTGCCGACTATTCTGTATGAAGCGTCTGATAGGCCTAAACTTTTAGCTATAGATTGGACTTTTTTAAAAAAATAGGCCACATCTTCAGAAGTTGATTTTTCAACAAAATCATCAAATGATATAAAGTTTCCTTTTGGAACTATTAATATATGAATTGGAGCTTTTGGATTAATGTCTTTAAAAGCTAAAATTTTGTCGTCTTCATATACTGTATCTGAAGGTATTTGTTTTTTTATTATTTTACAAAATATATTATTTTCATCATATTTTTTTTGCATTTTAAAAATGATAATGTTATTCTATCTAATATATTCATAAAAAATAGGAAAATGTCAACAAAAAAAATTAATAGTTTTTTATCTGACCTTAATGCTGATAGTGTAAGGGAATTTATAAATAAGCATTTAGTGCAATTGATTTATCTATTGTCCTTTATTATTATAATAATATTTGTGTGTGTATATATAATATCAAGAAAAAATGAAAAAGTAAAAAATTTAATGATTAGCTACTATCAGGCAATAGACTATTTAAGGAATGATAATCCTGAAGAAGGTTTAGATTTGCTTGAGGGCGTATTTGAATCAAAATATGCTGATGAGGATATAAAAACTATATCAGGAATAAAGATAGCAGAAATATTTAATGAAACAGAAAGAAAAGATGAAGCGGCTAAAATGTATAAAGAAGTTTATAATATGAAAAATAATAATGATTTTTTAAAAAATCTTAGTGGCTTAGCTGCTTTAAATATTTTGATAAATGAAAATAATCCAGAAAAATATGGTGAAATTGAACAATTGATAAATAATTTAAGCTCTCCTTCTAATCCATTGATTTTGCTTGTTAATGAACAGGAAGGCATCTTTGAAATACAAAGAGGAAATAAAGCAAAAGGGCTTGAAATATTAAATAATATTTTATTAAATGATAATATTGATGAAGATACAAAAACAAGAGTTGAATCTGTTATAGAAGCATATGCAAACGAAAATTTATAAAATATTTTTAAAAAGAAATAAGGATGGTGTGATTGAAGATCTTGAATTATTAAGAGAAGGCTTTAGTTTGCCAGCCTTATTTTTTCAAATATTTTTTTTATTGTATAAAAGATTATGGAAACAATTTATAATTTGTTTTGCTATAATGTTTGTCTTAATTATTCTTAGGGAAACATTTGTAGCACCATTTGTAATAGTTCCAATACAGATAGCTTTATGTGTTTATATTGCATTTGAGTACTCTGATTGGATTAGTAATAAATTATTAAAGAATGGTTATCAATTTTTGGGATATTCTTCTGGATATGATGAAAAAGAAGCAAAATTAAAATTTTTAGATACCCTCAATTCTGGTTATAATAAAGATGATAAACTTGAACAAAAAATATTCTAATGATAGTAGAACAAAATATTAACGGTTGGTTAAATATTGATAAGCCTCTTGGCTATTCTTCTGCAAAAGTTGTTGCAATAATAAAAAGATTATTAAAAGTTAAAAAGGTTGGGCATGGAGGTACTTTGGATCCATTAGCCACAGGCGTGCTTCCTATTTGTATTAATAAGGCAACAAAAACTACTGAAAGAATGATGAGTTTTACTAAAGAATATTTGTTTGAAATTACATTTACAGAATTACGTACAACAGCTGATGCTGAAGGTGAAATAATAGAAAAAAATTCAAAAATCCCAACGGAATTGGAAATACTAAATACTATACCAAAATTTATAGGAAGTATTGAACAAACTCCGCCAATTTATTCTGCTATGAAAGTTAATGGTAAAAGAGCCTATGAGCTAGCTAGGAGCAATAGGGACGTGATATTACAACCAAGAAGTGTAAACGTTTACAAACTAGATTTTTTAGGTTTTACATCTGAAAAAACTGCAAAATTTATTATAAAATGTGGAAAGGGGTTTTAT
>CALXXG010000010.1 GCA_944392625.1 uncultured Rickettsiales bacterium | reverse complement strand
TGGTATTTCTACTATGTTCTTTGTTAAATTGCCTATGGTTTTAGTTATTATTCTGTTTAATATTTCTGTGCTTACAAGATCTTTTTTTCTTTGTCTGACTTCCATTTCAAGAAGTTCTGATTTGTATCTTTCACTTTCAAGCTTATGCTGTTTAGTTTCATATTCTATATTTGTGAAACTTTTATCTTGGTTTTTTGTATCGCCATACTTTTCATATGTTTCAAGTTTCTCGTATTCTTTTTGGTTTTCAAATTGTTTGGTTTCTTTATTGCGGTTGTTGATTTGATTTTGAAGTTCTTGATTATTATCATAATTTAAAATATTTGTTTTTTCTATTATCCTTTTACTATCTTTTTTTCTAATTCTTTCCTTGTGTCTTTGTATTTCAATTTTTTTATTTTTGATATATTCTTTCATCTCTTGGGATGATATGTCTATCTTTCCATCAATCCCAACTTTCACTTCTCCCTTTTTGACAAGTCTGCTTACTACTATTGGCAAACATCCCAGCAGTTCAGCCAGTTCTCTTTTTAGGATTTTTATTTTTTGCTGCTCTGTCATGGTTCATGTCGTTATTTCTTTACTTATTTCTTGCTGTTTCTATTATCTCTTTCTTATCTCTTTACTTATTCTTTTAGTTATCTCTTTATTTTTTTATCTGCCTTAATTTAGTAGCTTTTATGTGTTGATTTGTAAAGGTTGGTTAGCTATTCTTTAAAAATTATTTCGGGGAGTGTGCGAGCGGGGCGGCCGCCAAATTGAACCCCGAGTGGTTGGAATGACGGACAGTACCTTTTTGGTGTGTATGCTGTCTTATTCGTTTCTTATCTGTATGTTGAATGCTCTTGCATTTCTATCAAGTATGTTCTTTGCTGTTTTGGTGTAGATTCTATCTATGTTTTTTATCTCTTTCTCATATGTATCTTTCAGCCATATTGTCCTTTTTATGTTTGTTGTTTTATCGTTTAATGAATATAATTTTGTTATTTTTATTTTATTATCTCTCTTGGATTCTTGGTTTATCTTTTTTATTCTGTATATTCCAAGTTTGCTGTTTTTTGTTCTAGCTATTATTGGTTTGTTTAATGTTTTTGTTCTATTGCTTGCTATAAGCCCGCTTATTCTGCTCAATTCTAATGTTTGGTTTGTGCTGCCTGTGTTCTCTATTGTGTTATTGCTGTTTATGTATCTAAAATTTCTTAATATATGCTGTGCTGGTATTGGTTTTAAATTTGCCAGTCTGTTTTCTTTTTTTATGGTTTTGCTAAATGTATTTCCTGTTCTTATACTTTTCAGTCCAAGCAATGTATGTTTGGTCTTGGATTGAATTGGCTTGCCTAATTCGTTCTCTTCAAGCATGGTTTTTGTATTATTTGCTCCTGCATTCTGTATTTGCCCAACCATACTGAACATTGTATTAAGATTATAACCAATCGCTCGGTTGTATCTTATGCTCATTGGTGCGAAGTTGTTTCTTTTTATAAATTTCTTTGGTATAGTCTCCTTTTTAAGTTTATTTGATATTTCATAGACTGCCGTATTCATTACATTGTTGATTATCTTTGGAAATGATGTTTTTTGTATTTTTATCAGATTATCTCCAAATTTTTTGAGCTGTTTTGTGTCAATGTGCATTTTAGAAATTGAAAATTGATAATTGAAAATTGATAATTACTATATTAAGTCCTGCGGACAATTTTTTATTTTGTTTTATTTTTTCTTTTTTATTTGTAATTTAATTTTTAATTTTTAATTTCCCTTTTCTTTCTCGTCAATCAGTCTTGTTATAAGTTCTATTGCCTTTAAGTCTCCCTTTACAGCTTTGGCAACAGTATTGATTGCTATTACTTCTTTTATAGTTGCTGTTTCGCCTTTGTCATTGATCGATTCTCTTGATAGTAGTGTTTCAAATATTTCTTTAAACTTTCTTTTTTCTCTTCGTTTTTCTCCAGACTTTATACCTCCTTTTCTGCCTCGTTCTCTTGCTTCGCTCTTGCTTTGAACTGGTTTGAGATTTTTATCATTTGCCATTGCATATTTAGTTGATAGTTGATAGTTGATAATTGCTATATTTCATTTTAAATTTTGTTTTTTGTTTTATTTTTACAATTCTATTTTTTTTTTTAAGTATTATAACTATCAATTTTCAATTTTGAATTTATAATGATTTATAAATTCTCTTTATAAATCATTATATTTCACTCCGTCACTTCTTACCGCCTCTTCTCCCGTTAAGTTTTGCCATCTCTCTATTATTACATCGCAATAATGCGGATCAAGTTCCATTGTGTAGCAGACTCTTTCTAATTGGTGTGATGCAATTAATGTGCTTCCGCTTCCGCCAAATAAATCAACTATAAGCTCATCCTTTTTACTGCTGTTTACAATTAGCTTGCCCAATAATTTAATTGGCTTCATGGTTGGGTGCAGATCACTCTTGTTTGGCTTATCGCAATGGATAACTGTTGTTGGCAATGAAGTTGTATTTTTATCGCTGTCTATTTTTAATATAGTTTCAAGCATTTTAAGCAGTTCTTCCTTTTTAAGCTTTTTTAAATCTATTTCATCTTCAAAGACATTTCCATTGCTTCTGTTGTCTATGAAGTAATGGCTTTCTCCTTTCTTCCAGCCATAGATGATCGGCTCATGTTTGTTTTGATAATCCTGTCTGCCAAGCACAAAGTGATTTTTACCCCATATCAATATCTGGCTGAAATAGAAGTCTGCATCAAAAAATGCTTTTGTGAAGTTTATTCTTTCACTGTCGCTGTGGAATATGTATATTGCTCCGCCGTCTTTTAAAACTATATCGTTATAGTTTATGAATACTTTATGAAGAAAGTTATAAAACTCTTCTTTATTCATTTCATCATTAAGTATTTTATCAAAATGCTTGTTTTTGTCATATGCTACATTATATGGTGGATCGGTTATTACTAAATCTGCTTTTTTAATCTCTGTTCCACAGGTCATCAATAATTCAACTGATGCTTTGTCAGTGCTGTCTCCACATAGCAGTCTATGCTCTCCAAGATAGAATAAATCTCCAAGTTTAGTTTTAGATTGTTCTGATTCTTCCGGCAGATCTTCGCCGTCATCAATTAATTCATTTACTTTGTCTTCTTCTGTTTTAAATGAGAGTTTGTCCAGTTCTTCCGTATTAAAACCCCATGATTCCAGCTCAT
>CALXXG010000009.1 GCA_944392625.1 uncultured Rickettsiales bacterium | reverse complement strand
TCTCCTATTTCTTTATATTATCAGTTAAAGATTTTAATTGTCTTTTTATTGATTTTATATCTTCTCTTAGTTCATCTATTTCTTCATTATCAAAGTCAATATCTTTTATTGCTTTATCTAATTCTTCTGGTGTAACATATTTTATTTGTTTTTCTAAATCAGTATTTTCGCTAGGTTTATATATTAATGTTTTACTTGTACCATCTTGTTGTAATTGTTTTGTAACAATTGCTGTTCCATCTACAAGTGGAAAATAGCTTATACTTCCATCTAGTGGAATATCCATTGCTTTTACTACGTCAATACTGTCAACAGTTTTACCTTGCAACCCTTGTAATTGAACTGGTTGTGGTTGATATGTTTGAATTTGTGGTTGTTGCATTTGTGGTTGCACCTGTTGATTTGTAAATCCTTGATATGTATTATATCTTGGAATTTGTGGCTGCATATAATTATTATAATTAAACATAATTCCCTCCTAAAATAGAAAAAAGTTAGAAAAAAATTGAAAAGAAAATCTTATACAATTAAATTTCTAACTCCTTTCTTACCTAATAAAAAAATAGGCAACCTTTTTATTAGTTACCTACTTGAGAAAAGGTAATAATAGGCGATTACCTTAACTCTATTTATATTATATTATTTTTATTTAATTAATTTCTAGTCGGACTATACAAAAAAAGAAGTCTTTTTTTAGACCTCTTATATTCCACAGTATATTCTCAAGCTAAATGCTATCTTGTCTAGTTTTTCAACTATTCTAGGATTATCTATATCTAATTTTTCAGATATTTCTGCAAATTTTAGGTTATCTTTAAATCTATACTTATAAAGTAAATATAATAAATTATCTTGCTCTTTTAATTTCTTTTCAAATTCAATTAATTTACTATCCATAGAATTATATTTTATATATTCTTCAATATCTTCATATTTTGTACTTTTACCTTTCCATAAATATATTTCTTTAATATCTGCTCTACCAGTTGAAATAAATGCTGTGAAAATAGTTAATATTATTATTGCTACTATATCTAATGATGATAATGAATATAAACTTACAAATACTAAGCATGACCATAATGCACATCTATAAGCTTTATTATAATGTTTAGGTTTGCCTACTAACATTCTTGTTAAAAAGAATAAAACCATAAACATTATTCTAATATTCACATCTACATTAAATATATTTCCTAAGAAAAATATTATTATTGTTTCTATGATATTAAAAATTAATACTTTAATAAAATTTAAAACTTTTGTATCTTTCATATCCTACTCTCCATCTTCTGGACTATAAAAGAAAAACCAACTATCTCCCCATGGCATATATATCACCTCTCTTTTTTTTATTAAATTTTATATGTATAAATACATATTATCATTCCTAAATTTATTGTATAAAACATTAAATTAAAAATAATAATACTTACATTCCTAATTGTTAGACTTTTAATTTTATTATTTTTATGTTTATTCCATTGTAAATAAAAATTTTTATATAATATATTTATTTTATTTTTTATAAAAAATAAACATATAAATATAGCTATTCTTAGCAAGATTAACATTAAATAATAATTTTTTATATAGAAATAAGTAATAAATGCAAAAAGTCCACTTATAATAATTAAAAAAATAGAAGCTATCATAAATAGAAAAATATCTGTGATTTGTGTTTTTTCTTTATATAAAACTTTTAAAATTATATAAGTCATAAATGTATAAGATATTTGAAACCATACATTATATTTTATAAAATGTTTTAAAAGTAAATATTCAAATATCATTATTAATATAAAAAGAAATCGCTTTTCTTTTAAATTTTTACCAAATATTAAAAACAAAGAAAAATATATTGCTTCACATATTTTCTCTAAAAATATTAATATAAATTCATTCATTATTTCACACTCCTTTTTCTAACAGGAGTATTTAATGCTTTTTCTAAGTCCCATCCATTTCTCAATCGAGAATCTAAAGTTCTTTTATCTATATTAAATTTAAAACTAAGTTCTTTTAAACTATAAAAATTATCTTTATATTTTATTTTTTTATTTATTGACCTATTATTATTTTGCTGTGTTATAGTTGCCCATCTGCAATTTTCTGGATAGTATCCTTTATCATTATCAATTCTATCTATACTTAAATCATCTCTATAACCATTTTCTATTGACCAATTATAAAAAGATATAAAATTATTTTTCCATTCATCACAAACAGTTATTCCTTTATCTAGGTAAAATTTTCTTTTTTTGAATTTAGGATTATAACATCTTTGCTTCATTGCATCCCAAATTCTATATAACCTTGTTCCATATTGTTTATGCTTAATATACATACTTTTCCTCCAAATCTCCATAAAATTAAAGTTAAAAGGGGCAACACTGGAGATATGCTTTCGATAAGTTCATGACTTCTTATCTAGCCCGAATTTATTATAACATTTTTATTATCATTTTACAATACCTTTTATTTGCTCTCAAAATCAATTTTAAGGCTATTTTGTATAATAGGTATATAATTTTATTATATTATAAAAATAAGGCATAATTCTTTAATTATGCCTTATTTTTAATAAAATTATTTTAATAATTCTGCTGTAGTTTCTGAGCCTACATATCCATCTACTGTTAATCCGTGTTTTCTTTGGAAATCTTTTACTGCTTTCTCAGTAGCAGGTCCAAAGCTTCTATCTACATCTAAGTTTGCACCGTGTCTATCCAAGTTTACTTGTATTACTTTAACATGCTCATCTTTAGTTGTAGGTAT
>CALXXG010000008.1 GCA_944392625.1 uncultured Rickettsiales bacterium | reverse complement strand
ATAACAAGGTATTTGAATTATTAATTTCATACTCACCAAACAGATATATGATAAAATTATCTTATTAATATACATGAAAACATAAAATAAGAATGAAAAACAATACTTTTTTTAAACTATTTATTATATTTTTAATAGCTTTTTTATTTAGACTTTGGTTCATCGATAAACCTGAAGGATTATGGAATGATGAATATGTCAGTTGGTTTATAGCATCAAAAAAAGACTTTTCTGATTTTCTTGTTGAGATGTTTAGAAATTGTCATGCTCCATTGTATTATATTTATTTAAAATTTTGGATGTCATTATTCACAGATAGCGATATTTCTTTAAGAATTTCATCTGTCATACCCTCATTATTGACAATTATTACTATGTTTTTTGTGGGAAAAGAAACTAAAGACATTAAATTAGGTATTTTATGCTCATTTTTGACTGCAATTAGTTCATTTCATATTTATTTTGCACAAGAAGTAAGACTATACAGTTTACTCATGTTTCTTTGTTCTTTAACACTATTATTTTTCATAAAACTAGAAAAGAAACAAAATGCCTTTAATTTTATTATATTCTTTTCTACAAATGCTTTAATTTGTGCAACTCATACATTAGGTATTATATTTTCTGTTATAAATATTACAGCTTTGCTCCTTCTCTTATATAAAGAAAATAAATTTTTTAAAGAAAAAACGAAAAATTTAATAATACTCCTAAAATATATTTCTCCTTTTCTTTTGGTTGTATTACTTATTTTACCTTTTCTTTTTACAGTTGCATTTTCGCAATCATTATCACAATTTTGGTCCAATTTTTCAATTTCAAAAATAATATTCTGTATTATAGATTACTTTTCACCTATACAAACAAATATAGTAAATGTACCTGACACAATTTTTGCTTATATTTTAAAAGATGGAACAATTAATTATATATTTCTAATATTTGCAATATTACCTTCAATTATTGCATTAATTAGTATATACAAGGGTCTAAGAACAAATAATATAACAATTAATTATTATTTTATATCGGCAATTTTATTCTTTATATTTCTAATAATTCTCTCCATTTTGGGAAAAATAATCCTTATTACAAAATACAGCTGCGAAATATACCCTATATTGATTTTAGTCTTTGCGCTTGGTTTAATCTCTTTCAGAAAGAAAACCATAAAAGTTCTCCTAGCTTCAATCTTCATAACATTAAACATATTTTATTTATTAACATCATCTGATTCAGCACCTAAAAGAACAAGAAGTGAAGGACACTTGGCTGTTATAAAATTACTTGAAAACTCTCGTCTAAAAAATAAAGATTTTGTTTTACTTACCTATTATGATAAAGACAAATTTGAAAGATACTTAAATAAAAATACAAAATACAATTTTTATTCTATAAGCAAATTTAATTTTAATTATTTCATGTTTATCAATGATAACTATTATGAAACAAGTAACAAAGGAAAAACAATTTATAGAAATTATCTTAAGGAATTTCCTAATAAAATCATTATAAAATATGTAAATGACAACTTTAATTCAAAAATGCAAAAGGGTGATAGGATAGGTATTATATTTTTAAATACAGTATCCTTTTTATCAAATGATAAAATTCAAAAAATAGTTAATGACAATAAAGAATATGACAGGACTCCATTTATATTTCTTTCTTTTTCTGCATTAAGAAATAGCCTTTTGTATTCATTTAAAAACAATTACCGAATTGATAGCATAACACAAGCAGGTGATTGGACATTATTTGTATTTGAAAAGATTGAAAACTAGCTAAACTAAAAATTCTTTTTAATTCTCATTTGTAATACAGCATTAAACTATATTAATGCTGTATTTTAAGTAAATTATATTAGGTAAAAAAGTACAAAAAAGATAAATTAACAAAATTTAATTATGAATTGAAAATAAAATTTTTATGATAACATGTACTCTGAGGCTACATTTAATCTCAATTTATTTTTTTAGAAAAATTCTACGGAGATGAAAACGAATAAATGAACAAATGTACTCCAATAAAAGATACAAATATCATAGATTTAATAAAAGAAAGCTATCGAAAAAAAAATAATGAAAGGGATTTGCTTTTATTCTTGTTATCCATCAACACAGGATTAAGAATAACCGAGTTATTACACCTTTCAGTAAAAGATGTAAAAAACAAAAAAGGACTAATAATAGTTCAAGATGACTTATACAATCGCTTGATTCCTTTTAACAAAGAGATGAAAGAATTAATAAATAAAATAACAAAGGGTAAAAACTTAAATTCACCTTTATTTTTAACTAAAAATAATAAACCAATAGATAGAACAACAGTATTTTTGTTATTTAAAAATATATGTAAAGATTTAGGATTAAGTGAAGATATTTCAATTAAATCTTGGAGAAAAACATTCGCATATTTTCACTATAAAAAATATAAAGATTTATCTTTTTTAAATTGGTTTTTTAACCATAATTCAATAGAACAAACAATAGATTATATAGGACTTGATGACTTAAATTTTGCAACTATGTATCAAGAGGGAATAAGTTTGTAAGTATCAATACAGTATAAATAATAAAATAATAACAAAAATTGCAAAGAAAGGACATTATAACTTGTATTCAAAAATAATAGCACATAGAGGTTATTGGTTAAAAGAAGAGGAGAAAAATACTGAAATAGCTTTTAAGAGAGCTTTTGACAATGGTTTTGGAATAGAAACAGATTTAAGAGATAATCAAGGAAAAGTTGTAATTTCACATAATATGCCTTTTGGTAATGAAATGTCTTTTGAAGAATTGCTAAAAATATTAGACGGAAGAAATTTAACTTTGGCACTAAATATAAAGGCAGATGGTCTAGCTGATGAAATAAAACGCTTACTAGAAAAGTATAATCACACAAATTATTTTACTTTTGATATGAGCATACCGGAAATGGTATATCAGCATAAATTAGGTTTAAATGTTTTCACAGGTAAAAGTGATGTTATTAAAAATCCAATAATGCTAGATGAAGCACAAGGTATTTGGTTAGATTGTTTTAATTCAGATTGGTTTAGAGAGAGTGATATCATTGATATTTTAAGACTAAATAAAAAAGTTTGTATTGTATCTCCTGACTTACACAAACGTGCACATAAAAATATTTGGGAAATATATAAGAACTTAAAAGAAATAATGATTTGCACTGATTATCCTATGGAAGCTAGAGAGGTTTTCAATGATTAGAATAAAAGCTGTGATATTTGATATGGATGGAGTCCTTATTGATGCAAAAGATTGGCACTATGAGGCATTAAATCAAGCATTGGAACTATTTGGGTACAAAATTTCAAGATACGATCACCTTGTTACTTTTGATGGACTACCAACAAAGAAAAAATTAGAAATGCTTTCAATAGAAAAAGGTTTACCAAAAGGATTACATAAGTTTATTAATGAAATAAAACAAAAATATACGATGGAGCACGTTTATATGAAGTGCAAACCATTGTTTTGCCATCAGTATGCATTATCAAAATTAAAATCTGAAGGTTATGGTCTTGCATTAGCTTCAAACTCAGTAAGAGTAACAATTGATATGATGATGGAAAAAGCTGATTTACAAAAATATCTTGATTTTACATTATCTAATCAAGATGTAACAAAGTCAAAACCCGATCCAGAAATATATGTAAAAGCAATTAGCAGATTCGGTTTAAAACCTGAAGAATGTTTAATCGTTGAAGACAATCCAAACGGAATTAAAGCAGCACTTGCAAGCGGAGCAAATCTTTTAAAAGTAGATACAGTAAATGATGTAACATATCAAAATATTAAAAATCGTATTAAAGAAATTGAAAACGGGGATTTTGCTTTTGAAGGAAAAGTTTTAAGTATTGGGGGTGCCAAATAATGAATATATTAATTTTAATGGCAGGTTCAGAAAAAGACTTTAGCGAAAAAGGTTATCCAAAGTATTTAATAGAAATACAGAATAAACCAATGATACAAAGGACAATTGAATTATTAGAAACATTTAGTGAAAATATAACTTGCATTATTAGAAAAGAGGATCAAGAAAAGTATTTTCTGGGCGATACCCTAAAAATTCTTTGTCCTAAATGTAAAATTATTGAGGTTGCAGGAGATACAAAAGGTGCTGTTTGCTCTGCTTTATTCGCAATAGATGAAATAAACAATAGTGAAGAACTTTTATTGATAAATGGAAGCCAATTAATAAAGACAAGTATCACTCCAGCTATAGAGAATTTTAAAAAAAGAGAGCTTGACGGCGGTATTGTAACGATTAATGCTGTTCATCCAAAGTATAGTTCTGTAGTGTTAGATGAAAATAATCTTGTTATACAGACAAGCGAAAAACGCCCAATTTCTAATATAGCTTCAACAGGTTGCTGCTATTATAAAAAAGGTTCAGAATTTATTAGTGCAGCTTTTGCTGTTATCGAAAAAGACGTTAATACACAAGGTCAATATTACATCAGTTCTACATTTAATGAAATGATTTTAAATAATAAAAAAATTGGAATTTTTGAAATTCCCAAAAAAGATTATGTAACTTTTTCAAACTATCAAATGTATGAAAATTACTTGGCACACAGGAAAGGTTAAATAAAAGGAGTAAAAATGATTAATATTGTAATACCTATGGCAGGCGCCGGTTCAAGATTTGCAAAAGCAGGATATAAAAAACCAAAACCATTTATTGATGTATTAGGTAAGCCTATGATTTGCCACGTACTTGATAATTTAAATATGCGAAATGCAAAATTTATCTTGCTTGCAAGAAAAGAACACTATAATAATGAGAAAGAAACTGTTAATTGGATTAAAAATAATTACAATGTAGAATTTGTTTTAATAGATAAATTAACAGAGGGTGCTGCTTGCACAGTATTACATGCACATAGATTGATAAACAACGATATACCTATGTTAATAGCGAACTCTGATCAGATTGTTGACATAAATATTGCTGATTATATTAATGATTCAGACAATAGAAATCTTGATGGTTCAGTTCTTTGTTTTGAAGATTCAAATTCTAAATGGTCTTATGCAAAATTAGATGAAAATAAATTAATTACAATGATTAGAGAAAAAGAAGTAATTTCAGAACATGCAACAGTTGGAATTTATTATTTCAAAAAAGGTTCTGACTTTGTTGA
>CALXXG010000007.1 GCA_944392625.1 uncultured Rickettsiales bacterium | reverse complement strand
AATATAATATTCTATTTTATAAGTTAATGTCTAGCTTTTATAAATTTTACTATTCCCCAAATAGTATATTTATAAAAGCGAAATTAAAAAAGTTCTTGACTTTTTAATGAATATATGATATAATACATATATAATTATAATCTATTGGGGAATAATTCAGTGGTAGAAGATACGCCTTATAAGCGGATTGTCGTGAGTCCGATTCTCACTTCCCCTATTAGGTCGCTGTGGCGAAATTGGAAGACGCAACTGGTTTAAGCCCAGTTTCCTTGATGGAGTGTGGGTTCAAGTCCCACCAGCGATATTTAAACAAAAATAAAAAAATAAAAAAGGATTGATAAATTTAATTGAGTAAATATTTAAATATAGATAAAGAAAATTTTATAAAAATTTGTAATTCTTCTAATAGTATGGCAGAAGCATCAAGGATTTTAGGAATTCCTTTTACATCATTTAGAAAGATAGCAAAGAAATTTAATTGTTATAATACAAATCAAAGTGGCAAAGGAATGTCTAAAAATAAAAAATCAAAGTATAAAATAAATGAAAATTATTTTAACGTTTGGACTCCACAAATGGCATATTGGCTTGGTTTTATTGTTGCGGATGGATGTATAAAAAGTAATAGTTTATTTACTATTGATTTATGTTCAAAAGATAAACAGCATTTGCAAAATTTTATAGAAGATATTGGGTCTAATGATTATATTAGAGAATATATACATAAAAATAAACAAGAAAATGGTGAATATAAAGAATATAAAGCAGTTCATTTTACAATAAGAAATAAAAATATTATAAAATCTTTAAAAGATAAAGGAATAGAAAGTTTAAAAACATATATTGATAGAAAATATATTAATTTTGTACCAAATGAATTTAAAAAATATTTTATAATCGGTGTGTTTGACGGAGATGGAAATGTTGATAAAAACGGATATATATCTATAGCCGGAAATAAAATTAATGTATTGTCTTTATTCAATTATTTAGGATTTAAAAATGAGCAGTTGAATATAAAAGATAAAGGAAAATATATAGATTGTGTTATTAGGTCAAAAAAAGATTGTTATAAATTTTGGAAAATATATTTAGAATGTTCTTACAATATAAAATGTCTTGATAGGAAGAAAAAAATTATAGAAAATTGTTTTAATAATTATAAATTGTAACATAATTTATAATGAAATACCTATTATTTTATAGTGCCAGTATTTTGTACATTGAAAACTGTATAAAATTTGAACCATGTGTATAATGAGTTTATCAGCTCTTCATGGAATATGACAATATGAGTAGAAGGTTATGTGATAATGTAACTGTATGCTTTGATTAAATCGTAATATTTGATTAGAAGGAAGAAACTTCCAACATAATGTTGTATGTGCATTTATTTATTGAATATAAAAGTATCGGACTTCTGGTGTCGATAATAGACGCTCCTGTGGAGAATAATCCAATTAAACTTTGCGTGGAAAACAAAGGAACTTGTTGGAAAATCCAAAACAAGACATTGTGATTTGAAGCCTAGAAATAGGTGTATAACAGAAGAAACGAGTTAAAGTAGCCCTATGTCACATTATATTATAAAGAAAATGTTTATTATAATTATAACAAGTTTAGAAATTTACTGAAAGATGGGTGAAATTTAGTGGTAGAAAATCCGCTATGAGATTTGGCAAATGCTAGGGTAAGAAGTTATAGACTAGCTATCTATAACTCAGTCTTATCTTCTCATTGACTGAATATATTGCAGATAAATAAATGTAAGTCGAAGGACTCAATATTTTATATAGTTTTGAATGTATAAAATTAATTTAAATGTTAAATATTTTATATAATAAATTAAAAAGGTAATTTGACTTTATGGATAAAATATATTATAATTTATCAATTATTAAAGATTTATATAATTGGGATTCATTTGATAAAATTGAACCTTGTTCTATAGTTTCACAGCCAATTAGACAAGAAGAAGAATTACAGAAATCACAATCAAGCGAAGAATATATAAGGGCATATAAAAACATTATATTATAAGTAAAATAATTGTCGTGTTGATTTTTTCATTCTTAAAAATTTTAAGAACCTATAGCATAACTGGTAGTGCGGTGGACTGCAACTCCATTATTTCCCAGTTCGAGTCTGGGTAGGTTCTTTTATTGGGGATTCGCCAAGCGGTAAGGCACAGGACTTTGACTCCTGCATTCGTTGGTTCGAATCCATCATCCCCAGTTTAATGGCTTATAGTTCAATGGTAGAACAGCAGACTGTTAATCTGCTTATGGAAGTTCAATTCTTTCTAAGTCAGTTTTCCCAACTGTGAGGGATATAATACCAGTACATAAAGGGTAAGAGAACTGTCCGTAATGCTCGATAACCTGTGTGACGTTTAGTGTTTACGTCTAAAAATAACATGACCAGCTTTACGAACGTAGTGAGGTGCAAACAAAGTTATCGCCTAGAAATAGGAATTAGCGGTGGGTCAAGTTTGAAGTTATCTTGATATGCACGAAAAACTTCATTAGAGATTTCCCTTTAGCAAGGAAATGTGTGTGCTAAAACACTATACTCTATAATATAGCTCTTGGAGCATTGATTATATTTGATTGGGTGTGGAGTATCTCGTTTAACTGAGGTATTATACTAGTTTCCACATCAATTAAAACTTAGCATTAGAAGTTTATCAAGTTAGTATGTTGATTTTAGACTAATGCTTACATATATCGTGAAATCTTTGCATGATTTTAATGTCC
>CALXXG010000006.1 GCA_944392625.1 uncultured Rickettsiales bacterium | reverse complement strand
TATAGAAATTGAAAATTGAAAATTAAATTTCAATAAAATATATTAGCTTAACTATGTAAAATATAAAATTGTATACTAAGTGAATGAACATACATATAGAAATTGAAAATTGAAAATTGAAAATTAAGTTTCAATAAAACTTTTATATTTAATTATTTAATTGTAATAGATATATTACGGATAGGCAGTTGACTGATAAGGACTTAGAAATTATAAATTGAAAATTACACCTACAGTGAGTTATACAATAAAGAAATTAAAAATGAAAAATTAAAGCACAAAGCCGATGTGATGCAAGTGACTTGCGAAGCAAGGCATTTGCAATCACAAGCCTATTGTTCGTCGAAGTGCTATATAAATGAAGTGAATGCTCAAGCTTACATATCATATACCTGCACCTTGTTTTCGCATTCCATTTGTTTTTACTATTTCTTTTTTTATTATTATTATGTTGTTTGTTCTTATTATTGTATGGTTTATTCTTGTAAAAATACTACATTTCATTCTGTAATACTTTTTTCCAACTACTCATTGCATTTGTGATTAAGATTATAATAACCTGTAAGTTATTAAACTTTAATACAAACATTACACTTTTTTTCTTTTTAATCAGAGACACAACATCAAACCCTTGTTTTCCCTCCTTTTAGTCAGGCAAACTTCGACCGTAAGCCATTTGACATTTAGGGCTGTTTGACACTGCGCTTCGCTTGTGCAAACTTCGCCCGTAAGCCATCCAATTGGAATGCAAGCATTCCATTGTCTGACATTTAGGGCTTGTTATTCTTTCAGCAAACTACGCCCATAAGTCGTCAAGCTTTGATGCAAGCATCAAGCTTTCCGACATTTAGGGCTTGTTATTCCTCCGCTTCGCTACGGCAAACTGCGGGCATGAGTTGTCAAATGAAAGTAAACTTTCATTTTCCAACATCCAGCCCTTGTTGTTCATTCTGCAAACTGCGCCCGTAAGTCGTCAAATAAAAAAATAAATAAATTTATTTTTTATATTTTCCGACATTTAGGGCTTGTTGTTCTTTCAGCAAACTGCGGGTATAAATACAATGAATGCTTGAAAACAAGCATTGCAGAATAAAAATGAAGAAGTATCAGATATGCTGGTTGGTTATTTTTTATTATTTTTCAATATTTTTAAAATAATTTACAGTTTTAACTTTTAGTTCATTGGTAGCATCATCATCACAGACAATTATTGATTTTTGATGCATTTGCAAAGCAGTAATGGTATAGGATTGATTAACCGCTCCTTCAATTGCCTGCTGTACGGCAACGGCCTTGGATAATCCGGTCGCCATTATAAGAACTTCATCAGAGTCCATAATTGTTCCAACGCCAACTGTTAAGGCTGTTTTTGGTGTTAGATTAATATTATGATTAAAAAATCTAGAATTATCCTTTATGGTTGTTATATTCAAAGTGTTTACTCTAGTTCGTGATGTTAAAGAAGAGTAAGGTTCATTAAATGCTATATGCCCATCAGTGCCAACTCCGCCAAAAAATAATTTAATTCCACCATATTTTTTAATTTTTTCTTCATATTTTTTGCATTCAAGTTCTAAATCACTGGCTAATCCGTTTAGTATATTTACGTTGTTTTCTTTTATATCAATATGCTGAAAGAAATTGTTCCACATAAAATAATGATAGCTATGCTGATTATCTGGCGATAATCCAACATATTCATCCATATTAAATGTTACAACATTTTCAAAAGAAACTTCACCCCTATTAAACATAGCAATTAGTTCATTATAAACGCCTATTGGTGTGGAACCTGTTGGTAATCCTAATACAAAAGGCTTGCTTTTTGATGGAGAAAAGTTGTTTATTGAATCAGCTATATATTTTGCAGTCCAATTAGCACAAGCGTCATAATTATTTTTTATTACAACTCTCATAAAAAACCTGTGGATAATTAAATTAATTAAAATATAAATTATATATTTAAAAAACTCAACTTATTTATACTATAATTGTTCTAATTGGCATTATTACAAATCTTTTTAATAAAACCATTTGCGTAGTCCAATGCTTTTTCATTAATCATATGTCCCATATCACGTATTGAATGGGCTTCAACGGGTATATCAAACTCTTTTAATATTTTTTCTGTTCTTTCAAGGTAAGCATATGGTACAACTCTATCTTCCGTTCCATGAATTAACAGCACATTTGGTTTTGATGTCAACTCTTTTTTTAGCGTACTAACAGCATCAGGCAGCATGCCAGAAAAAGATAAAACGCCTAAAGGGCTTGATGGTCTTCTAAGTCCGGTGTATAAACTCATAATAGCCCCTTGAGAAAATCCCCCAAGAAGTAAATTTTCATCTGTCAAATTAAATCTTTTTAATTGACTATCTATAAAAGTATTAAGCAGTCTATATGCCGCTTTTATTTCCTTTAGAATACTAAATAAATTCATAGTCCTCAAAGAAAACCATTGATAGCCGCCAGTGCCAACATCAACGTTCCATGGAGCATTGACAAATAAAAATGCGGTATTGGGAAGTAATTTTCTAAATTCCATTCCCAAACCTATTAGGTCATTTTTATCTGTCCCATAGCCGTGCAATAATAAAAATACATTATTAACAACATTTGGCACTATCTCAGAATATTTTAATTGTTCCATTATTCTATTTTTTGTTTATTACTAACTTCTCACTTCTTTTTAAAGATAATAATATTTTTTTAATCTTTCCAATAAATGATAGTTCAAAATTTAAAGCCGGTTTGTCTTTTGTTATAAAGTAAACAGTATAATATGAAAATGGTTTAAATAAAATACTCTTTGATACAAAATTCTTTTTTGAATAGAATTTTTTTAAAACATTTATCTTTTCAATATTAATAATTTTATATATTCTGTCTTTCTTTGTAATTTTAGTATTGCTAACATTATGATTCCTAAATCTTATTATACAGTAGTTACTTTTTGCTAACAATGCATTTATAATAATTCTTAGTCTATGAAAATTTGATAATTCAAAATTAAAAATTATAACATTGTATTTATTATTTTCCTTTGAATTAAGAAAATCTAAAATTTCTTTTTCTTTATTATTTTGAAATTCTTCAACATCAATTTTTTTAGATTTTAAGATTTCTACAATATCAGAATTATTATTTCCTATAATTAAAGCATTATCAATATTAGAATCAACATTATTAAAAATGATTTTCGGATTTATTTTAGGTCTATCATTATAACTCATTATAAAAACATTAAAATTCAATACTTATATAAGCAAAATATATAAAAACAAAATTAAAAAATAAAGGTTTTTCTAATATTTTTTAAAAAATGTAATTACAATTAATAAAGATAGGATTTGACTATTATTTTTAAAAATTTATTATAATAAAAAACAATATTTTTTATTAAATGAACAAGGGCTATATTTCTTCAATTAATGGCAGCGTTATCCAGGCAAAGTTTGACAAGCTGCCCAAGATACACAATAAATTAGTAGCAAACAATATTGTCGTAGAAGTTTTAGAAC
>CALXXG010000005.1 GCA_944392625.1 uncultured Rickettsiales bacterium | reverse complement strand
ATTTTTTTTAATCAAATGATTGGCATTTATATACATATTAATATACCATTGAATTGTTAACACAATTCAATGGTATATTAATATTTTTAAAAAGCTATCTTTTTTTGACAATCTCGTTTTTTAAATATTTTTAATTTTGAACATTTGAATCTAATATTTCATTATATAGTTCAATTGTTTTTGAACACATTTTATCTACTGTATAATTATTTACTATATGCTTTCGTGCTTCTTCTCCTTTTTTTAACCTCTCTTCTGGTGGCATATCTAATATCATGTCTATAATTTCTGCAAATTTATCAATATTTTTTGGATCAACTAACCAACCGGTTTTACCATCTATAATAGTTTCAAGAGAACCGCCAATTGATGTTGCTACCACCATTCTTTTCATGGCTTGAGCCTCAGGTACAACTCTGCCAAATGCTTCTCCACGTATACTTGAAGAAACCACTATGTCTGAAAGCATGTATACAGCTGGCATATCAGATATGTTATTTTCCAATCTTACAATTCCATCCAATTTCATTTTTACTATTCTTTTTTTTAATTTATCTCTATAAAATTCATGACCTTTACTATCACCAAGCATTATACATATAAAATTTTTATTTTTTACTTTAGCCAATACATCCAAAAAATACATTTGCCCTTTCCATTCAGTTAATCTGCCAGGTAAAAGAATTATGGATTTTTCATCAGGTAGTTGCATTTTATTTGTTAAAGCTATAATTCTTTCTTGAGATACTTTTGCTGGATCAAATATATTTATATCAACACCTCTATGTATAACTCTTGTTTTACTTTCAGCAAATTTATTTCTAAATAATTTATAGTTTTCAAAAGCATAATCTTTAATAAAATTTGATACACAAATAATCCAATCAGCCATAACTATTGAAGAATTATAAAGCTTTTTTATATATGACAATGGAAATATGCCAATAGAATAATTTCCATGAATTGTTGAAACTAAAGGACATTTTAATGATTTACATGCAAAATATGCAGACCATGCTGGTGCTCTTGACCTAACATGAACTATGTCTATATTGTTTTCTTTTATTATTTTTTTTATTTTACTTATGTTCCTCCACATTTTGAATGGATTTTTTGTGTTGACGTCTAATGTTATATGCTTTCCTCCATCCTGTTGTATTTGATATACCATTTTACCTCCAGAAGAAAGAACAAAAGAGTTAAAATTGTTTTTTATTAAATAATTATTTATTTCAACTACACCTCTTTCAATGCCTCCAGATATAAGGCTTGGTATTATTTGTAAAATATTTTTTTTATTCATAGTTTTTATTTTCAACCCATATTAATAATATATAAATGTAAAGATAAAAAATCAAGTATAATAATATTATAAATTATTTTTAAATTTAGTTTCTTAAAAGGTTTTATTTATTATAAAATAAAATATAATTTTTAAATTTTTTTCTTGACAATAGATTAAATAATTGTATTCTTATACAAGATGTGATATTATTATTTTAAGAATAATTTGGATTTAAAATGGCAAAGAGATGTGAACTTACAGGTGTAGGTGTTATGACGGGAAACAATGTTTCTAAGTCAAAAAGAAGAACAAGAAGAGAATTTTTACCAAATTTAAAAGAAATTACATTAAAAAGTGATGCGTTAGGTGTAAATTTAACTTTTAAGATTGCAGCTGGAGTTTTAAGAACTATTAATAAATATGGAAGTTTAGACTCATTTATTATTAATTACCGATGTTCTAAGTTAACAGACAATGCAAAAAAATTGAGAAAAAAAGTTGAAAAAGCATTAATTTCTAAAGGTGAGTTTGATAACGTAAAAATAATCAAAAAAGCAAGAGTTAAAAAAGCTTTAGCTTAGTTAATATTGCGTATGTTTTTTAAAATCTACTATTTACAGTAGGTTTTTTATATTTAAAACCCATAGTTAGGCTATGGGTTAATTTTGTTTCTAGTGATAAAGCATACAAATAAAGTTATATCAATTGCTGCAAACTGCGGTATAGCAAGTGATTTATAATATTATTTAATATAATTTCTGCCGGTAGTATTTTTATGATCTAGTGAGCTTTACATAGCTAGCAAGTTACGTGTTGTAAGCAAGCAACTTTTATTTTATTATTAGTTTAATCTGTAATGATAATTTATTTTATTTTGTAAACTGTTTTGTAACAAAATATTTATTTACACTATTAATATTAATAATTTTCATGCTGTATTCTTTACGGTATAAAAAATTATTAATATATTTTTCTGTAAAATATTGCATGTATAAAAATTTATTATATAAAAATATTATATAAAAAAGTAATTTAACAGTTTTTTGTGAAATTATTTATAGTTATATTATAGTAGAATTTATTGCCAATATTAACAATTGATAAAACTTAGTAAAAATACTAGAATAAGATTATTTATAAATTATATAGCTAGTTATAAACAAGTATTATTTGTAAACAGATATATAATAATTATATATTGATTGTTATTGAAAATAGTTATTCTATATATAGAAAATTTTAATTTTATATAATTAATATATTAATGTTATTTATAGCGGAAACTGTAAAAATGCAATTGTTTAAATTTATTATATTCTAAAATTTTTAAAATGTAATTTTATATGCAGTTATTTAAAAAGATTTTTTTGGCGATAATACTATTGTTTAATGTAGACCATGATATTTTTTACGGAAAAATTGTGAAAAATAAGTATGATAATTAATTGTAATATACACTCTAATATTAAAGTACTTTCATTTTTTAGTATAAAATACATGAAGAATAAAAAATACAATATTACTGAAATGATTCTTTAAATTAATCTATAAAATTTATTATCTTATATAATCTTATAAGTAAATTTGAAAAAATAAAAGTAATCTATATAAGAGGAATAGATTGGATTAAGTTTTGTTTTTTAAATCATATAGACCTAAATTTTATTGATAAACCACTACTTCAAGTGAGTATTAATAAAAAATGTAATTTTTAAGTGTTTTTTTAACAAATAATATTATTTAGTAATAATTGTTATTGTTATATAATATTTTATAATTTATATTTTAAAATTTTTAGGCTGATAGTTTACTCTATATACTTATATAATTTTTAAAAATTCTCGAAATCTTAATATTAATATTTGATAAATAAAATTATTTTTTTAAAAAATAATTTTCATATTTTTTTAAAAAATTTTATAAAAAATGCTTTCAGAGCTTATTTTTCAATAAAAAAAATTTTTTATTTTTTTTATTTTTTTTCTTGACTATTAAAATTTTGTATTATATAATGGATTAGGTGAGATTCGGAAACTCCAAAAATTATTTTAAAAAGTTAAAAAATAAAAAATATTTCTTGACTTTTAATTTTTTCTGTTTTATAATAGATCTCGCAAGTTGTTTTTTATTGTGAATTAATATTAGTACAAAGTATTATATAAGAAAACTTTTGAAAAAATGAATTGTGTGATGACTTCATTAATAGAAAGTTTAGAAAAAAGTTCAATTATAGATTTAATTCTATATATAGTTTAATTACTTTGTATACTCTAAAAAAGCAAAAGAAGGGCGTTTGGTGAATGCCTTGGTGTTGGAAGGCGATGAAGGACGTAATAGACTGCGATAAGTTTCGGGGAGCTGTCAATAAGCGTTAATCCGGAAATTTCCGAATGGGGAAACCCACCCGTAAGGGTATCTACAACCGAATACATAGGAAGTAGAGGCAAACCTGGTGAACTGAAATATCTAAGTAACCAGAGGAAAAGAAATCAATTGAGACTCTCCTAGTAAGCGACGAGCGAACGGGGACCAGGCCAATGTCATTTGTGTAAGAACTAGAATAAATTGGAAAGTTTAACCATAGTGGGTGATAGTCCCGTATAGGTAGAAAGCACAAATGAATACGAGTAGAACGGGACACGAGACATCTTGTTTGAAGATAGGGGGACCATCCTCTAAGCCTAAGTACTAACCAACAACCGATAGTGAACCAGT
>CALXXG010000004.1 GCA_944392625.1 uncultured Rickettsiales bacterium | reverse complement strand
GGATCCAAAAAATACGGGAAAGATGGGGTTTCATAGTGGTAATGACATTGATAAAGATGTTTATGGGGAAGGTATTAGTTTTATTAAAGCACCTTGGTTTGATTTAAATAAAGAAGGTATAACAGATTATGACAAGAATAAGGATGAATGGTATGGTAAAGAATCAAAATACATTAAGGACGCTGGTTATAAATTTATTGCTGTTGACAAATATTGGATTAATGATTCTAGTATAAATAATTCATACATATCTGATTTTGAAAATAAAAATATCATGTCTCTTACATCTATGTATAATGGTTATATACCTTCAAAAACAGCTACTAATATAGAAGAGAAAATGGATGATAAATCACTTGATACAGGATCAATTAGAGTTGGATTTTGTTCTGAAAGTATTCCAGATGTTGAAGAAAATTTTAGGCCAGAAAGCAGCTATGGTGATATTACAACCTATAATGATTTAGTTGATGCTAAAAATGGTGGTTGTGATGAGATAACATTTAAGTTGGATTTGTAAATATAAATGACCTCCTCATTTTACTATTTAAAAATACTAATTAGTTTAATTTATTTAACTCATGAGATTTTGTTTCAATAATGTTTTCTAATTTATTTAGCAATTCCTCTTTAGACATTTTTTTAACTTCTTCATATGCTATTGGTTCCATAAATTCCATTGTTATTGTGCCAGAGTGCTTTAGGAATTGCTTTTTTTTCCATAATTTTCCTGAGTTTAAAGCCATTGGCACTATGTCTACACCCATTTCTTTAATTAATGCAATAAATCCAGTTTTGTAGGGATATTGTTTTGCTGTTGATTCCGGAGGAACTCTTGTGCCTTGTGGAAATATTACAACATTATGTCCTTCTTTTATATATATTCGTCCTTCTCTTAATATTTTTTTAATAGAACCAGCACCTCCACCCCTATCTATTGCTATTTTGCTTGATAAAGCAAGACACCAGCCAAAAAAAGGAACCATTAGCAGTTCTTTCTTAAGTATAAACACAGGAACTGGTTTCATAAAAGTGTGCATAACTAATGTGTCCCATGTTGATTCGTGTTTGCCAACAATTATGTAGGCCTTATTTTTATCTAATTTTTCATAACCTTTTACGTTCCAATTTATACCGGTTGTTATTTTTAAAAACCACAATATAAGTCTGCACCAAATTGCAGATATTTTATCAAAATTTTTTCTTCTATTTGGAAAGAATGGAAACCAAAAAATTATAAATATCATGCTTAATAAAACACTTGTAAATATTGTTAATATTGAAAATAATAATGACCTAAAAAAAATAATTGTTGTTTTCATTTTATTGTTCTTATTTAATTGCTTGAATAAGTATATATATAATTTTTAAAAAATAAAGATTTATTTTAAAATATTAAGTTTGTTTTATTTTTTACAGTAGTTTTTTAATTTAAAAAAAGCTTGATAAATAAAAATATTTCAATATAGTTTTGCTGATTGATATATTAACTATAAATTTTTTTATGAAACATGCATTAAATATAACAAGGGAACAAAATTTTCCTGAATGGTATCAAGAAGTTGTATCAAAAGCTGATTTAGCAGAAAATTCAAGCACTAGAGGTGCCATGGTTATAAAACCCTATGGATATGCTATTTGGGAAAATATAAAAGACATATTGGATAAAAAAATTAAAGAGCATGGCGCTCAAAATGCATGTTTTCCAGCTTTAATACCTGTTGAATTAATGGAAAGAGAAGTTGAGCACGCTTCAGGCTTTGCTAAAGAATGTGCTGTTATTACACATCACAGATTGGTAGAACAGAATGGGAAATTAATACCAGAAGGAAAACTTGAAAAGCCTTATATTCTAAGACCTACATCCGAAATAATTATAGGTGAAAGCTTTTCAAAATGGATAAAATCCTACAGAGATTTGCCTTTAAAAATTAACCAATGGGCTAATGTTTTTAGATGGGAAATGAGACCAAGAATGTTTTTAAGAACAAGCGAATTTTTTTGGCAGGAAGGACATTGTGCATTTGCAACTCAGAAAGAGGCAGACGAAAATGCTAAAACCATGCTTGATGTTTATAACGATGTTTTTGAAAATTACTTGGCAATTCACGGAATTTGCGGACAAAAAACTGAAGATGAAAAATTTGCAGGAGCTGACAAAACCTATTGTATGGAAAGTATGATGCAGGATGGAAAAGCATTACAATCTTTTACATCCCATAATTTAGGACAAAATTTTGCAAAAGCCAGCAACATAAAATTTACAGACGAAAATCAGGAGGAACAATACGCATGGACATCTTCATGGGGTTTTTCAACCAGAAGCATTGGGGCTCTAATAATGAGCCATAGCGACGATGACGGACTTGTATTGCCTCCAAGAATTGCACCATATCAAGTTGTTATAATTCCAGTAATTCACGAAGAATCTAAAAAAAGCGACATAATGAACTATTGTTTAAAAATTAAAGACGCTTTAAATTGCAGAGTTCTAATTGATGACAGCTATGATACCCCTCAAAACAAAAAATGGAATTGGATTAGAAAAGGTGCACCTTTAAGACTTGAAATAGGCGAAAGAGATATGGAAAATAACTCTGTTTTCTTTGTTAGAAGAGACAAAATTATGGAAAAAAATTCTATTAGCTTTAACGAATTTATAACAGGCTATCAATCAATTCTTGATGACTTGCAAAATACTTTATTGCAGAAGACAAAAGACAACTTAAAAAACAATACTATAAGAGTTGAAACAATAGAAGATTTAAAAACTGCAGCAAAAAATGAAGTTAAATTTTTTAACATTCCATTTAAATTTTTTGGTGATAAAGACCTTCAGCAATTCATGGATGAAAATGCACTATCCTTTAGATGCATACCATTTGAAGAGAATGATAGAGTTATAGTTGCAAAAAGCTATTAATAGCTATACTATTTATACTAATTATTGGGTTATAATAATAGCCCATTTTTATTTTAAATTATCTCAT
>CALXXG010000003.1 GCA_944392625.1 uncultured Rickettsiales bacterium | reverse complement strand
GAAACGCCGGCGCATACAATTGCATCCATTAGAACAAGGGTTAGAAGGATGGTCAGACAAAAAAATCTTGGCATGGTTTTTGTTGATTATTTACAGCTAGCTCAAGGAACAACAGCGCAATCAAAAGCAAACAGGGTTTTAGAAATTGGCGAAATTACAATGGGTTTAAAAGCAATAGCAAAAGAATTTGGGATTCCAGTTGTTGCTCTATCCCAATTGTCAAGAACTGTTGAACAAAGAGAAGATAAAAAACCTCAGTTATCGGATTTAAGAGAATCTGGAACTATTGAACAAGATGCTGACGTTGTTATGTTTATTTATAGGGAAGAATACTATGAAGAAAGAAAGAAACCTATGGATGGAGATCCAAAAATGGAAGCTTGGATTGCAAAAATGAATACTTTAAGAAATAAGGCCGAAGTTATAGTTGCTAAACACAGAAATGGTCCTATTGGAAATGTTGTATTAAGGTTTGACAGCGCTTTAAGCAGTTTTAAGGATTATGCGGGACAGTATGATATAGTTGAAAAATAATAGGTATTTATAGCTTAGTTAGCTTTTAATAAAAACATATTGAGTTTTCTATTAATAGAAAACTCGATATTTTTATATACTTAATTAAATTTACATACAGCTGCATCTGCCGTGTTTTTTTTGATTATATTCTTGTAATCTTTCAATAAAATGTCCATTTTGCTGTTGATTGTTATTTTGCTGCTGTTGAACTTCTTGAATAATTTCTTGAACTTCTTGATTTTGTTCATTATTGTTTTCTTCTTGAACTATAGCAAAATTGTTATTATCATGGAGTTCTTGAACCTGTGGTTGAGGTATGCGTGCAATTTCAATGAAATTTTCTTCAAGATTGTTGTTTTGTTCTCCTTTTTGGTTTTGTTGATTTTTTTCAGTTTCTATATCTTGTTGTTTCTGTTTAAATATTTCTTCTAGATTCTCTACACATATTCCTGTCTTTTCTTTTAATTCTTTGTTTATATCATGTTTTTTATTATTTGTTTCCATAATGAATATTACAGGTTGTTCTAAGCCTTGATAAATACTGGCAAGTAAACATTCTTTATCTTCATTGTTTAATGTTCTTAAGGCATTTAAAAATTCATTTCTTGCAGTAGCTAAATTATTTTGAAGCCCTATATTGTCTTTATCTTTTCTTAAGGCTACATAAGCATTATCAACATTAGATACAAGTTGCTCTAAAGGAAGCGCTTCAAAATCTTCAAATGATATGCACATAGGGCACATAATTTCTTGCATAAATGATGTTAACGGTTTATTTTCATTATAGAATGTTGCTCTTCTTTCTCTTTTTCCTTTCATTCTTTCTCTTTCTTCTATTTGCTGGCGTTCGTTATATAAATCTTCAACATATTGTCTATGATTTCCAAATAAATTAATATTTTTTCTATAGATATATATAATGTGATTTATTAAAAATTCCGTATTAACAATTTCATCATGGAATTCTTGTAACAAACCAAATAATTCATCCTCATGGTTTTGAATTATAATAGGTTCATAAAGTAAGTGTGCTAATAGTAAAGCTTTGTTTATTCTATTGTTATAGTTTTGATTATTTATTAAATCAATAGAATGGTTATATAATTGTTCTTCATGACCAGAATACCTTCCCATATAACAAAGAATTCCATATTTATAATCATTATCTTGAGTGGCATTGATTTCATTGATTAATGTATCATACAAAATTTTATTTTTATATTTAGAAATAAAAAAAGTGAAAGCTAATATGTGGTTTAGTATATATAGTTTTTTATCGTAGCTATTATCTTGATTTTGTATTTCTCTAATACAACTATTAAATATTTCATCAATTCTTTCTTGAGATGGTATTATAAGCCTACCATCAACTTCATGTGTAAGTTCATTAAAAATTGTTTTAAAATCAAAATTATTATTTTCCATATTCTTTAAAAAATTTATTAGCATATGGAATAATTATATCTCAATTTTTAAAGAGAATCAAGGTAAATTTGCCATATTACTTAGATTTTACAGCTTTAGAAACTCCATGTTCTGTTTTTGCCCAATAGAATGGAGACCGTATTAGACTTATTATAGCACGAAATGATGCAATATAATGTAAAAACCAATAGAATGGCGAACAAATAAAATATAGCGGTTTAAACTTTAGTTTATTTTTGTAAATAACTATTAATGAAGCGCCGTATATCATAAAGAAAAATGTAAATAAATTAAAATTTATCATGAAATTTAAATATTTAAATTCTCTAAGTTGTAGAATTATCACATGATTAAAAAATACTGCAAATATTAAAATAAAAAATAAGAACGACATAGCTATAAATGTAAAATAAATAAGAATATCAAATATCCGCAATTCAAATATTCTTTTAAATTTTATGTTTGATTTTATGCCTATAGGTTTTGATAGCATTGTATGTTCACAAAACGTTTGCATAAAACCCTTAATCCATCTTGTTCTTTGCTTTAGCCAAGCATTAATTGTTATTGGCGCTTCTTCCTCGGTTATTGAATCTAAAGTTGAAATTTTATAACCGGCCTTTGCAATTCTAACTGCAACTTCTGCATCTTCTGTTACATTATAGCCATCCCAACCGCCCAATTCTATTAGCTTTTCAGTTTTAAAATGGTTGCTGGTTCCGCCAAGCGGAAAAAATGTAGAATGTTTTGTTATTGGGGTTATTGTAAAATCAAACCACATTGAATATTCTATAGAAAAGCAATAGGATAAAAAGTTTTCGTATTTATTATAATAATTTAGAGACGCCTGCAGGCATACATAATTTTCATCAAGTTTATTGAATTTTGAAACGGCCTTTTTCAATTGATATTTTTCAGGTCTGTCTTCTGCATCATAAATTGTCAAATATTTGCCCTTAACAAATTTTAATGCATAGCTGCAGCTCATTGGTTTTGAATTTATATTTGATGGCGGCACCACTATTAAATCAAATTTAAAATCATTTGACAATAATTCAGCTATTTCAAGTGTTGATTCGTCATTTTGATCAACTATTAATTTTATATCAAGTTTTTCTTTTGGATAATCAAGATTATAAATTGATTTTAACAGATTTCTCATTACAAAATCTTTTTCTTTTCTAACTGGCAATAATATTGAGTATATTGGCAAATCTTCATCAGGAATATTTAAATCATCTTTCTCAAAATATTTATTTCTGCTATAGAATTTAACGCCATTAAAAAATAAAAATATTTTCAATATATCCGTAATAAAATAAATTATATTTATCAAAATATAATTAAATATTGCAATTTGTATAAAATACAATGGTAAAACAAAGAATAACAGCAGCAGAAAAAACAACAAAGTTAAATAGCAAACCCTTTTAACTTTTGACAAAGTCCACATTTTTTAATCTTTACCCCCTAACTTTTTATTACTCGTATCTCAATATTTCTGCAGGGTTTGTTTTTGAAGCCTTATAGGACGGGTATAAAGTAGACAAAAATGACAATAGCAATGATATTGAAACTATATACAATACATCACTAAGCATTATTTTTGAAGGTAAATCTGTCAAAAAATAGACGGTTGGAGAAAACAATTCTAATCCAAAAATCCTTTCAATGAATGATTTTATAGCCTGTATATTACTTGCAAACAGAACTCCAATTATTGTTCCAATAGCTGTGCCAACAATGCCTATTAATGAACCGCAGATTAAGAATATTCTCATTACGCTATTTTTTGTAAAACCTATAGTTCTCAATAGAGCAATTTGCTTGCTTTTATCGTTAACCAGCATTATAAGGCTTGAAATGATATTGAAAGTTGCTACAAGAATAATCATTGTTAATATTATAAACATGACATTTCTTTCCACATCCAAAGCTCCAATAAAAGCCGCATTTGATTGTTTCCAGTCAACCAATCTCACATTAAATCCATTATTTTTTAAGTCCGTATAAAGACTGTTATAGGTATTGTCAATATCATTAGTGTCCTTTAAATATATTTCAATTCCGCTGACAGAATCTGAATATCTAAATTGTTTTTGAGCCGCCTCCAAAGGTATAAAAGCTGTTCCTGCATCATATTCATACATGCCGCTTCCAAATGTTCCAACAACTTTATAGGTTTTAATTCGCGGTATAGTCCCTAAAATCGTTGAATTAGTTTCCGGAGATATTATTTTTACAGAATCTCCATCAGATACTCTAAGACCTATTGCCAAACTTTGCCCCAATAATATTGAATTATTATCAAAATTATTATCAAAATTAAAGCTTGAAATATTATTATAAATTTTTTCTTTTTTAGCTAAATCATCTTTTTCAATACCCTTAACAATAGCCCCACTCGTATTATCTCCAGCTAAAATCATTACTTGATTTTCAATTATTGGATTAACACTTTTTACATTATCATTTTGTTTTATAATTTTTATAGCTTCTTCATAATTCTTCAATTCTCTTTCAATAGGAAAAACAGAAATATGTGAATTAATGCCAAGTATCAAGTTTGTAAAATCTTCTCTAAAGCCATTCATGACTGACATCACAACAATTAATGTTGCAACGCCCAACATGATACCAACAAATGAAAAAATTGCCGTTATAGATATAAACTTCTCTTTAGTTTTTGACTTTAAATACTTAAAGGCAATAAAAAACTCTAACTTTGAAAACATACCTAACAAAAATAATAACTTTCGCTATAATCAATCTTTTTATTCAAATTGTCAACTGATTTTAAAATTTTTTTACCATACAAATTTACATATGACAATTTATCAAAAAATTATTTGACATATCAAAATATTTTTTTTATAAATATGTCATATCAATTAAAATTCAAGAGGTAAATAATCCTATGGATAACAAAAATAAAAACAATAGCAAAAAATCTATTAATAGTGATAAAAATACTGATATAGAAGATTTTTCAATTACAGATAATATAATTAATAATGATATTAATACAAGCAACAGTAATAGCAGCATAGCTGATGATGACTATCTAGAAGTAAAAAATGAATTTATTTCATCATATGTAACATCATTTGAAATCGGTGATAATAAATACAGCATGTCTATAAAAAGTGATAAAGTAATTGTAGAAAATCCTAATAAAATTAATATAATTTCAAAACCAGCCAATAGTTTTGAAGAAAAAATAAAAAGGAGATTAAAAGATAATCTAGATAGATTTAATACATTGTATTAATTTAATTAATTATTGATAGGATATGTTATGTTTGGACTTTTTAGAAAAAAATTTCCGATAGAAAAGTTGGTATCACATGATACATCTGATGAACATGTTATACTTGATACTCCTGATATTTCCAATACACCTAATATAGTTGATGTTGTAGATGTAAATGGTGAACACTTTTTATTTGACTATGACAAAGCCACAAAAGATTGTTTACAAAAACTTGATTATATAGAACAAGAACTGCAAAAGGTTCTTGATAATAAACAAAAGTTAAAATCGGAAGATTTTAAAAAAATTCAAGAATTTTTAGAAATAAATTGGTATAATAAAGTATTCAATATATTAAAAAGTTCTAGTGAGAATGTTGAAGAAACAACTAATAAGAAAAATGCTTTAGAATTAAGCGATGATGAAAAAAAGGAATTACAAGAAAATCTTGATAAGATTAAAAAATTAAAAGAAAATACATATACAGTAGATTTTCGTCTTCGAGTTTTAAGTTCTATTGACTCAGATAAGGAACTACTTGAAAAATGCAAAATTTTATCATTTAAAATTGATGAAAATGGGAAAATTGTAAAAAATAATGAAGGAAATTTATATGAAATATATGATGACAAATATAAAAATAATACAGAATTATATAATATAATTACCAATAGCACAAACTTTTTTAGTGATATAGATGGTAAAGGTATCGGTAGAAATAAAGCTACTATAAATGTGTCATTTGCTGTTGAATTTAACGATATTGAAAATATTGATAATAAAGTTGTATTTAATAGTGCTGCTGATAAACTTCCAGTAAAAATAGATTCTAGTTCAAAAGATGAAGTTGAGAATTATTGTAAGAATATACAACAAATATTAAAGAAAAATCCAAAAGCAAAATATATAGTTGGTGGACGCCTGGGTCATGCATTTTTGATAGAGGTTGGAAGAACTGAAAACAACGAAATTAAATTACATATAAAAGATCCTAGTGGTGCTTTTACAAAACGCATAAATGAGTCAACAGGAAAAACAAATTATGAATATTTCCTTGAACATGCTAAATCCTTTAAACCTGGTATAGTTTTTGATACAAATGAAACAATACAACAAATGCAAAATACTCAAGGAGATGAAGGCTTTTGCAGTTATAATGAGCTTGGTCTATTAAAAACATGTCTTGACAGAGATAAATATAATAATGATATAGATGAATATAATAAAGATAAAGATGAAAAAGACAAAAAACCAAAATTGACAGATGATGAATTTGAATATAATAAAGCAATAAATATTCTGTTGCATTCGTCAGGAAAGCATATGCTTTCATATAAAAATAGTGATTTATATGAATTTAATGAAAATGGGACACGTGGTAAAATTCCATATAACAAAATAGGTGAAACTATATTTAAAGCATCTTTGGGAGATGAAGAATCAATAAATAAAATTAATGCTATTCAAAATAAAGAAATAAAAAATAATTTTATTAATGTCTACACAAAGTTAGGAGAATTTCTTGATGGAAAAAATCCGCAAATTGTTGATAAACTTGTTAAAAGTGATACTGGACATGAAGGACATTTAAATGGAGTATTAGATATCGGCTATTTAATTGGTCTACAAGAAAAAGCTAATAATACTTTAGAACAGGAATTATCAAAAGGAAATGAAGACAAAATTGAAATAATAAAATTAAAAGATAATTTATATAAATGTAATTTTAACGTTAATAATTATAGAATACTTTACGCTAATAGTGTTGCAAAAGACAATCTATTACGTAAAAAGAAGAATGAAAATATGATGGAAATTATGAGAATGATAACATTTAAAGATGAAGATGCAAAAAAAATTCTTTCTGGTAATATGACAGAAAAAGAACTGGAAGAAAATAATGAATATCAAAAGATTAAAGATGACAAGAAAAAAACGGAAATTAAGAACTATGTTAACAATATTAATAAGATTTATAAAATACAAAAAATAATTATGAATTTTAATTCACCTACTTTTAAAAAAAATACTGAAAAATATTTAGAAAAACTAAAAAGTTATACAACATCAGAATATTACAAAAATATTAGTGAAGAAGATAAAAAATACTATGAGAACGAGATAGAGTTAGCTGAAAAAGTATTAAAACTGGAACGTGATGAAAACTTTAAAACTAACTATGATAATTTGGTTAAAAAATATACAGAAGAAAAACAAAAAAACCATAAAAAACAGATAGAAAAAACTAATCAGCAAGAAGTGCCTCTTCGTCAGGTACAAACTCCTGAAAACACAGATAGACAAGAAGGACAAGCTGTAAATCCTCTTGATCTTCCAGGGAAAAAAGGTATATCCAGTGAAGGTCATTCACAAGCACAATAAGAAAAAACTTTAATCTCAACATTTATTTCAATATAAATGTTGAGATTTTACTAAATTATTTATTATTTATATCTATCAATTATTTATTTATTATTTTAATTATTTTAAATATATATCAAAATCTTTTAATACAGCTTTATATAGACATTTTTTAAATTCTGGTATTAGGGATAAAACTTCTGATTTTGAGATTAGTTTTACGTTGCTGAATTCCTGTTGTTCATCTGTTGTTTTGTAGGCGAAATCGTTTTCTGAACCTGTGAATTTAAATAGAAAAAATTTCTTTTGTTGCCCTATGAAACCGTGTCTGATTTCGTTGTTTAAAAAGTTGTATTTGTAGAAATTTTTTGTTTCGCTGATTAGTTCAAGTTTGTCTTTGTCTATGCCTATTTCTTCTTTTATTTCTCTGTAGACAGCGTTAAGTGGATCTTCGTTTTCTTCAATGCCGCCTTCTGGTGATTGCCAGCTTTCTGGAAAGTCGCTTCTTTGAAAAAAGTATATTTTGCCTTCGTTGTTTATTAATAAGGCGCCAACGGCTTTTCTGTATTCGTATTTTTTGATGTTTGGCAATGCTTTGTAAAAATCTTCTTTTGAAAGTGAGTAGCATAGGGCGGTCATGCCTGACATTAAGGTTCTCTCTCTTGTGAATTTGCAGCCGATTTTTTCTAAAAGATGTCTGGATGAATGGTTTTCTGGTGCGGACATGGCGGTTATTTCTGAAATGTTTAGCTTTTCAAAAGAATATTTTAATATTGCGGTTATGGCTTCTGTGGCGTAGCCTTTGTTGTGGAATTGTTCAAGAAGGGCATAGCAAAGGTTTATGCTCATGTCGTAATTATAATATAGGCCACCTTGTCCTATGTATTCATTTGTGTCTTTTAAAAAAATGTTGTAATAGCTAAAACCGTATCTTCTTTGATGCTCCATTACTTCGTTGAATCTTTTTTTTGATTGTTCTAAAGTTTTTGCGCCTCCGTCAAAGTATTTCATGGTAATAGGGTTTTGATGCAGGCTTAAAAAATTTCTGAAATCTGTTTTTTGAAATTTTTTAATGATTAGGTTTTCTGTTTCTAATACTACAATATTATTATCATCTATCATAATGTTTCTAAATATTCATTATATTCTTCTTCTGACATTGTGTCGTCAAGTTCGCTTAAATCTGTTGCATAGATTCTAAATAGCCAATTGTCGTCATAGGTTGAATTTTTTATGGTATCTGGTTCACTTATTAAATTTTCATTTATTTCTGCCATTTCACCGGTTAATGGAGTATATAGTTCAAGATCATCATCGCCAAAAAACATACTTCCAACTTGATCGCTTTTATTGTATAGATTGTTGATTTCTGGAAGTTCTATAACTGAGATTTCATCAGTGATTTTATCTAAAACAAAATCTGTTAAACCAATAGTAGCTAAATCATTTTCTAAAATTATATAATAATGATCTCTTGTAAATCTAATATCTTCCATATTACATACCTCAATAGTAATTAATAAAATTATTCATGACTGAAAATGTCAGAATCTAGCCAACCGGCTAAATCTAAATCAACTCTTGTATTTAAAAATTTAAAACAGTCGTAAGCTAATTTTTTTCTACCCTCTCTTTCCAATTGTTCATCTAGTTTTCTTTTTAATTCATGCAAAAATAATACATCATGAACTGCGTATTCTAATTGTTCGTCAGACAGATTTTCTGCACCCCAATAGGAACTTTGCTCCTGTTTATTTAAGCTTATGCCAAGCATTTCTTTTGCTAGAGCCTTTAAGCCATGTGCGTCCGTATAAGTTCTAGCTATTTTTGATGCAATTTTTGTGCAGTAAACATTTTTAACTCTAACACCTAGATATTTTTGTAAAATTGCCATATCAAATCTTGCAAAATGCATTATTTTTAAAACCTTCGGATTAGCTAAAAGTTTTTTTAAATTTTTTGCTTTGTTGTATTGATGTGGTTGAAATCTAACTATATATCCAATTCCGTCTCCACCTGTTAATTGAACTAGGCACAATCTGTCTCTATTATTGTTAAGTCCCATAGCTTCTGTGTCTATGGCTACTTCATGCCCCAAGTCTAAATTATCAGGCAAATCACCATCAAAAAAATTAATATTGTCTTTTTTTAGCATTTTAACACAACTCATTTAATTTATCGTTTTTTTAATATAAATAAATAACAATAGAATAACTAATATTACATATTTAAAAATCAAGTGATTTTTAAATGTTTTTAAAATTTTATTTTAAAGATTTAAATAATTGGATTTCTATTGATTAATTTATTTTTTTTACTATAATTATACGGAATATTAATAATTTTTAAAAATATGAATAGTTTTTATAAAAAAACTTAAAGAAATTTTAAGTGATACATAACTTGATAAAGCAGAAATAGAAAGACAAATAATAGATTTAATTAATTTATCTGATGAAAGTGAGTTTAGTGATTTTTGTAAGTTAATGCTCCGTAATAATAATTAAGAAATTGAGGAGGTTGATAATTTATTAAAAGAGGAACAAAAAGAAAAATAAAAATAAAATCAGTTTACAATAGCATTAAAAGGTAAAAGTTTATTTAAAATGATAAAAAGAAAAAATTTTTTATAATAAAAAGTTGACTTATTTTAGTTTTTTTAATATAATAATTCTATTATTAATTATTTGTCGTAATTTTATAAATTCTTCGAATCTTAATCAATATGGGATAGAAGAAACTTAGATGATTTTTTGTTTATAATTAATGTTTAATAATTTTTTTAAAGTATGAATAATAATTTTAATATAAAACGAGAGTTTATAAAAATTTTAAATAGTAGACAATTAACTAAGGAACAGTTTGAATCTGAAATAGTTAATTTAATTTGTTCGATAAATAATGATGATTTTAATCTTTTATTAAATCTTATAGATGATCTAAAATCAAATCCTGAAAAATTCGGATTAGAAGAATATGAGCTTAACAATAGATATAATCTTGCAGATGGTAGTTGGCATTATCAAAACGATCTTGCTTTAACTAAACTTATTTTTGACAATAAGCTATTTGAAAAAATTAATAATTTAGATAATAATGAAGAAAAAATAAATTTAATTAATAAAGTTTTTGAATTAGCTAATAATGTTAAAGACATTCGGGGACATTGTGTAAAATTTTTAGTTGAGAATATTGCACCTAAAGTATTTAGTAATTTTGACAATGATGTGCGATCCTTTATATTAACAAATATAATTAATACTATTGATATGGACAGAGATCCTGAAACTGTTGATATGTCTATTGGATCATTATTTGAAAATATATATAAATTCAATTTTGATCGTCAAGGCCTTATTGATTTTACAAATTCAATATTAAAAACCGTTATGAATGATTTAGATTGTGATTTTTCTAATACAGTTGAATCAATTGAAAGAGTTTTAAATGAACGTGGAATTGAAATAAACGAAGTTGGAAACTTTGCAAAGTTATATGCTGCTCAAAACAATTGTTTTGTTTCTAATGGCTGCATTTTTATAGAAGGAGAAATATTGGGTTCATTTTTACAAAATGTATCACTTATTTCTGTTATAGATATTAAAAATACGCCTATATATAATGCCGCTATAAATTTTGATAAAGCTTATGAAGGATTTTTGAAAAATAGTATTGAAAGAGAAATGCTAGAATCAACCAAAAGAGCATTTTTTAATGAATTGTTAAATGCTGACAATGAAACAAAAAAAGATTTATTGTCTGGAATTATTTATAAAGATTTAAAAGTAGTATGGTTTGTTAAAGATAATAAAGGGCGTATTCATAATCTTAATGAAGAGTTAGAAGAAAGAAGAGAAATTGATTTATTTATGATTATAAACGCATTGGAACAAAGACAGACGAATCAAGAAAACATGCAAGAAGAATCTGAATATGAAGATATAGTTGCTATGCCGGTAAATACTCAACCTAGAGTTTTTGCTAGCGATGAAGAAAAAGCTTTAGAAGAACAATTGCATAATGAAAGAATGAATTTTATTAAAAGTGTTTCAAAGAGCTATAACAAGAGAAAAGCAAGAGTTGCAAAATCAAAAAGGATTTTGAATAAACCTAGATTGAAAACAAGCAGAAGATTAAATGGTAATAGAAAAGCAAAAGATAATAGTAGATATCTTTAATTAATAATATAATATGTTGTTGAATTTAAGTGATAAAGCATAAATATTGACTTAAATAAAACACATATTATAATATAATTGAACAAAAATAGAGTTTATTAATAGTAGTTTATGCTAAATATTTTAGACATTTCTGAAGAAGAACTTTTGGCCTTCATAAAAGAAGACCAAAAGTCTCGCACTATTATAAACAAAGAACAGGTAAAAAAATATTTTTTGCAAAACTCTATTGGAATTGATAATTCTTGCGTTTTTGAACATGAAGAAGATATATTATTCATGATTAAACACTCTGTGTCGTTAAAATTTATATCAAAGTATTTTAACATGTCAGAAAATGATATAAAGAATATTGCAACTAGACACAAATGCAATTCTCAACTTTTATCTGGTTTTACAGAGAATGAAAACGCAAGATGTTTCAGTAGAAATCAAATATTGAGGGCCTGTGAAGAATTTAATTATATTTGCCCAATGTGCTTTAAGCCATTGGATATAACTCATATTGACACTTTAACAGGCCATCATATCCAACCATTTGCCATTGGAGGCAAAACTACAAAGGACAACTGTTTGCCTCTTCATGTAAAATGCCACTTTGAAGATTTTAAGATATTGCACTCTGCTTTATTTGACTCATCAGATCCAATCTATTCAGCAAAATATTTTAATCTATTGAAAGAAAAACTGCAAAATGAGAAATCTGGCATAGCAAGTATTTTAAAATCAAGAAACTTAAATAATATTGAAAAAGCAGCAAGTTAAATAAAAAACTTGAATTATTTTCTATTTTTGGTTATAATAGAAGAATAGGTAGGTAAAATAGTTAAAAATGTTAATAGACGAATTAGATTATAACGCTCTTGATATTTATAATAGGTTTGTTAAAATTATACAAAATACAGATTTAAAAACAAAAAATAAGGCTGAAGAGGATATTTTAAATTTAATAGACAGTTTGGATTCAGAATCAATTTCTTATATTTCTGATTTAATTTCAATTCTTAAAGAAGATTATTCAATATTTGGATTTGAAGATAAAAACGAATTAAACATTAAATATGGTCTTATGGACAATTATGATAATTATCATAATTTTGAAATTTATAATAATGACTATTCTCTATTAAAACTTATCTTTAGTGAAACTCTATTTGCAAAAATTGCAAGCTTTGAGAAAAGCTATAACGGTGCTGAAAAAGCAATAGAATTAATTGATAAAGTGTTTGATATTGCGAGGAAGACAGATATTTATGAATATTCTATACTATTTTTATTTAGAAATCTTAAGGAAGAAAATTTTAAACAATATCCACCTATTATAAAACAATTATTAGTTGTAAAAGTATGCAATATAATAATAAGAAACATAAATAATGAAAATTTACCTTTTATTCTTAGCAAAATAGCTTCTGACTATATCTATAACCTTAATGTAAAAAATGATGATACGTTCAAATTTATTGTTTCAATGCTTAAAAGTTTAAATTCTTCTTTAGTTGAAGAAATTAATAAAATTTCATTAGCTGATAATGGAGAATCAGCAATAGATAAACTTGCACAAGAATACAATACATCCTTTAAAAAAATTTTAAATACTCTTTATATAAGAGAAGGAAAAAGAAACATTTTTGAAGAAGATTCTGATGATTATTTTGTGTCAAAAATGCAACAACCAAAACTTGAACTATTTACAAAAAATTATACAAAAGCAAAAATACTTAATTACAACAAACAAACAGTCCTTTTATGGAAAAAAGGTCAAAAATTCAATAGCATACGAGAAGAGCGATTACATAATGAAAGAAGAAATATTATGAAAAAATTTTTAAATATTGCCAAAAAAAATAAAAAAGAGTTGAAAAGAATATCTAAATATAACAAAAACGAACACGATTATACAAGAGTTAATAGATGGTAATATAAATAATTTTTAAAAAATATGTGGACAGATAAATTAACTTTAAATGAAATAATCATATATAGTGAACTTTTTAAAATTTTAAAAAGCAAGGATTCATATGATATAGAAAAAACTCAAAAAAATATTTTAAATCTTATAAGCATGGCGGAAAAATATAACTTAAAATATTTTTCAGATTTTATAAATTTGTTATATAAAAATTATAGGTTATTCGGAATACGAAATGAACTCTGGATAAATAATAAATATAATCTTTCTGATGAATATGGAGATTATCAAAATGACGCCTCAATGCTTAAACTTATTTTTAGCAAAACTCTTTTTATGAAACTTAATAGTATAGAGAATGAAGAAGAAAAATATGAATTATTAAATAAAGTATTTGATATTGCTGAAAAAACAAATGTTGCTGGTTATGCTATACTGTTTTTATTTAAAAATCTTCCGGACAATTTTTTAGAAAATTCAAGCGATTCATTTAAGAAGCTATTGATACAAAATATATTGAGTATAATAAAAACAGAAAAATCTAGACAAATTGAAAATAATGACGATTGCTATATGATTGATGTAGAAGCTGCAGTTATATTTGAAAATCTTTATAAGTTTGATCTAAAAAAACAATGTACTAAAGATTTTTTTGCCTTAGTATTGAATAATGTTGGTTTAGAAATAGTCAAAGAAATAGATGAAAGTTCTGATAGTTTAATAGATAATATTTTAAAAGTATATGGCTATAAAATTGATGATATTATAGAAAACAATTTTATAGTTAGAGAAAAAAACAATGAAATTGAAGAGGATACGGATATAAATAAATATACTGTCTTAACTAATTTTAAAGAAAAAAGCTTTAACACCGTTATTACAAAAGCTTATATTAGTAAAATGCTTTTAAATATATACGATAAAAATAATGAAAAAACTTTTAAGCTAAATAAGTTTTTACAAAATATTAAAAGTAGAAGAACAATGCTTGCAAAAGCAAAATATAGTTTAAAATTCAAGAAAAAATCAAAAACAAATAAAAGATTTAGATAAAATTATTTTACTTGATTTTTTATTCGTAAAACTCAATATTATTATTGGATATTACCAATAAAGGAAAATAAAAATGAATAATGAAAAATCAATAGTTCGTTTAGTTTATCCACAATGGCAGGGCGCAAGTATAACAAGATTAGTTCCAGAAATAAAAAATCCAGATGATGCATCACGAGGCTATTACTTAGGTGCACAGTTGTTAAATTTTCTTGCACCTGACAATAGACAAAAAACATTGACCGTTCCAGTATCAACAGAAATGACGAATCGTGATGTTATAGATGGTGTTATTGACGGAGATATTATTTTAAAACAAAATAGAGAAGCATTAAAATTATTACAAAAAAACAATCCTGATAAAATTATAACTTTAGGTGGTGAATGTTCTGTTAGCGTTGTTCCTTTTACCTATTTAGCAAACAAATACAAAGATGATGTTGCAATGATTTGGATTGATGCTCATCCGGATATAACATTGCCGGGGGATGCTTATGCGGGTTTTCATGCAATGGCAGCCGCGGCTATAATAGGGCAGGGTGACAAAAAAATTATTTCTGAATTACCTGGAAAAATAGATCCAACAAAAGTATTGCTTGTTGGAATACGAAATTGGGAGCGAGAAGAGATTAAAGAAAGGCAGAAGAAATATGGAATTAAACACCTAACAAGAGAAGATATGCTTAAAAATCCAAACGCCATAAAAGAATGGTTAAAAGCAAGTGGTGTTTCAAAGGTTGTCATTCATTTTGATATGGACGTGTTAGATCCGGAAGAAATAATAGCTGCCGTTGGAACGGATCCAAATGGCATGAAAATTGAAGAGGTAGTTTCTGTAATAAACAATATAGCTAAAGAAAAAGAGCTAGTAGGACTAACTGTAGCCGAGCCAATGCCGCGAACAGCCATAAGAATTAAAAAAATGCTAGAGGAATTGCCGTTGCTTAATTAAAACAAAAAACCAATACACACAGTATTATTTATAATATGAATAATTCTTGTTGTTATATATTTTAAATATATTTTTTACTAAAATATATGGTATTTTATAGAAATGAGTATTTTTGAGTTCCTATAAAACATTAAATGGGACTCATTTTTATTGGCACACATTTAGACACAGCACCAAGTTATGCACATCCAACATTGATTATTGATTTTGATGGTGCCGTTAGTGAGAATCGGACTCACGACCTCATCCTTACCAAGGATGCGCTCTACCACTGAGCCATAACGGCATGAAACATATGTTAAAGCATTATTTTAAATAATCAATAAAAATCTATAACAATATTCAATAATTAATTGCAATTAAGAATTATTTTATATTATTTAGCCAAACAATAATTTTATTCTTTACAGCTTCATCATACTCTTTTGGCAAATTATTAAAAGATGCTCCATTTATAACGTCAGCATTCTTGGCTTGTTCTCTAAAATCTTTAAAGTATGTTCCATAATTGCTGCCTTGAGTAGAAAATGATACAACTTTTTTACCATTAAAATCAGCTTTTTCTAAAAAAGCAGACAATGGAGTTGAAAGGGTATACCACCAAACAGGACCGCCAATAAATATTGTATTATATTGATTAAAATCAGGGAAATCATTTTTTATTTTAGGATATTCTTTTGATTTTAATTGTTTTTTAATTTTAGAATAAAAAGTCAAGCCTGGTTCAATCTCTGTAATGGTTTTTATTCTATAAATATCGCCATTTGTAATAGTTTGTATCTGTTTTGCAATTTTTTCTGTTCTTCCAGTTAAAGAGTAATAAATTATTAAAGTTTTTCCTAAATTATTTGTGTATACTTCATTTTTTTCTATATATTGAGACATCCATTTTTTATTTATAAAAATATATTTTTCCTTTATTAAATAATAT
>CALXXG010000002.1 GCA_944392625.1 uncultured Rickettsiales bacterium | reverse complement strand
ATGAATCAGAAGAAGAAGCAAAAGAATCAAAAGAGGATTTTAAGAAGAAAAAAATTAGTATTTTTGGCCTGTTTAGCAAAAAGAAAGACAATAATATTTCTATTGATATTGAAGATAGGATAATTTTACCTAAGGAAAAACAAGCCAAGTCTAATGCCAAGTCAAAAAGTTCAAGTAAACATCATGACAAATATGTTTTGCCTAGTTTATCACTTTTAAATAAAAATAACAATAAAAATAGAGTTGCAATTTCAAAAGAAGAATTGTTTGATCAATCCGAAAAATTGCTTAAGGTGTTAAGAGATTTTGGTGTAAAGGGTGAAATGATTAGCGTAAAGGCTGGTCCAATAATTACTTTGCATGAGTTTGAACCGTCGGCTGGAACTAAATCTTCAAGAGTTATAGGATTATCTGATGATATTGCCAGATCCATGAGTGCTGTTTCTGCTAGAATTTCTGTTATTCCCGGCAAAAATGCTATGGGCATTGAATTGCCTAATAAGCAAAGGGAAACTATTTATATTAGAGATCTATTAGACTCAAGTGAATATAAAAATTCACGCGGTGCGCTTCCAATAATCATTGGCAGTGATATTGCTGGTGGTGCTGTTGTCGCAGACTTGGCAAAAATGCCGCACTTGCTTGTTGCGGGAACGACTGGTTCTGGAAAATCCGTTGCTATAAATACAATGATTACATCTCTGCTTTATAGAATGACGCCGGATCAATGCAAATTCATAATGATAGACCCTAAAATGCTTGAACTGTCTGTCTATGAAGGAATACCACATCTGCTGACGCCTGTTGTAACAGAACCTGTAAAGGCAATAACGGCATTAAAATGGGTATGCAGAGAAATGGAAGACAGATACAGAATTATGGCTAGTTTAGGAGTTAGAAATATTGCGGGCTATAATGAAAAATTAAATAACGCCATTAAAAACGGCACAAAATTAACAAGAAGAGTTCAGGTTGGTTTTGATACGGAAACCGACGATCCTATCTACGAAGAAAAAGAGATAGAGGAAAAAGAAATGCCATACATTGTTGTAATTGTTGATGAAATGGCCGATTTAATGATTACAGCAGGAAAAGAGATTGAGGCGTCAATTCAAAGAATTGCACAGAAAGCTAGAGCTGCGGGTATTCATCTGATTATGGCGACCCAGAGACCATCGGTTGACGTAATCACCGGTGTTATAAAGGCGAATTTCCCAACTCGTATGAGCTTTCAAGTTGTATCAAAGATTGACAGCAGAACAATTTTAGGCGAACAGGGTGCAGAACAATTATTGGGTATGGGTGATATGCTGTTTATGGCAGGAGGCGGCAAAATTATCAGGGCGCACGGTCCGTTTGTTTCTGATGACGAGGTTGAAAAAATAGTAAACTTTATTAAATCTCAAGGATTTGAACCTAATTATGTTGATGAAGTTTTGAAAAATGATGACGAGTTTGCTAGTGATAATGATAGCAGCGGTTCAGCATCTTCTGACGGCGATTTATTTGGCTATGAAGAGGAAAAGGATTTATACAAACAGGCTTTAGCTATAGTAAAAAGAGATAGAAAATGCAGCATCAGCTATATTCAGAGACAGTTAAGAATTGGCTACAATAAAGCTGCAAATTTAGTTGAAGAGATGGAAAGAAACGGCATTCTAAGCGCGCCAGGCAATACAGGAAAACGTGAGATTTTAATAAAAGGCGATGAGTAGTGAAAATATTTTTTATAAAAAGCAATACAAATATATTTTATAAAAGGCTAAATGACATAGAATTACATAATGACGTACATGATAGAAAATTAATATATCAATATCTTAAGAAAAATATAAAAAGCAAAATTGATGATTTTTATTTATTTTATGATGACAAAAATGTGTTAAATTGTTTTTTGACTTTAAAGAATTTTATAAAAGAAGAATTTACAAAATTTAGTATTAATACAAATTTTCTACGAGAACAAGTAAAATATTATTTTTTATACAAAAAAGCAAAAATTGCTATTGGAACATTTCATGAAAAACAGTTATATGGAGGGTTTTTGTCATATATATTTCACCTTAATAAAGTTGACAAAGTAATTGATCACTATTTTTATTCAATTCCAAATGGCAAGCTTTTTGTTCTAAAAGCAGCAGCGCTATTACATGATATTATTGAAGATACATCTTTTACTAAAAAAGAACTGCGAAACGATTTTGGCAATGAAATAGCTGATATTGTAATTGCTGTAACTAAAAATAGTTTTGAAAAATTAAAAATTTTTGAAAATTTTTACTATAAGAAAGTAGCAAAAAATAAATTGGCAATCTATGTAAAAGTTGCGGACAAAATTATAAATGGAAAGCAAACTCTAAAGGATAAAAAGCCAAAAAATATAAAAAATTCAATAAAAAATTTTGAATCATTTAAAAAAATATGCTATAATAATTTTGACAATGAAGCTATGAAAAATCGTTTAGACTCAATAATTGAAAGAATTAAGAGGCTTAATAAAGAAAATTATTAATTTATTAATATTTCTATCAGTCTAATATTTTATTACTATCAAATATATATTTTAATAGCCCTTATAGGCATGAATACCATCCATCACTATATTAAAGGTTGCAATTTTTCCCTGCTTTGGATCCACATCGTCAATGTTAACGACTTCAGCAGTCAACATTTTTCTTTCGTTTTCTTTGTAGGACATGTATTGCGGATCTTTTTCGTTTAATGGATGGTTTTCAAAATAAACTTCCGTTTGAATTTCTCCAAAATCTTTGTGGGAAATTATGATGTTTATATGGGGTGCTCTGCCTTCAATAAACCCAGGAAATATTGTCTTAAAACCATATCTTCCCAAATTATCGCTTCTTGCAGTTCCGGACATTATAAAATTCTCGTCTATATATTCGCTTTCAGGCTTTAAAAGTGATTGATAATTTCCAGAAGAGTTTGTTTGCCATATTCTGACAGTAGCACCTTCTATCGGAACGCCAAAAGCATCTGTTATTGTTCCCTTTAGATATAGCAATTCACCCGTAGCAACATGAAATGAACCGACAACTCTTGTTAAATCATTGCTTGTGGAAAAAACATCCGGCTTTGATAAAGTATTTATAAACAAACCATCCGGCGTTTGTTTCTGTGGCGTAAAAATATCTATGCCGCCGTTAATTTCAGCAAGAGTATTTGTTGAATACATAAGAAATATAATAAAAAATAACTTTTTAAATCCAATATTCTTTGCCATTATCACTCCTATTTAAATAACCATTGTCAACCATATCTCTTCTTAGACTTGCATGGTCGCTTGTTTCAATATTATTCTTCAAAATTGTATTTACCTCTAATTCTGTATATTTTTTGCCTTTTTCAAACCAAGATTGAATTTTTTTATAAACCTCTTTTCTCTCTTCGGATTTTGAAGGCATAAAAACCAATCTATTGTTTTTAAAGCACTTATCAAGTATGTTAAATTCTTTTTTCTCAAGCTTTTTAACCATTACAATATCTTGTTCAGCAGTTTTGCCAAAATCTCTATAGCCATTCTTATGCCAAAAATTTATAGCTTTAGAATTTTTATAATTTGCCGCAAGCCTTATTGAATTAACTTTTAGAGACAATAATAGATTTTCTATATTTTCCAATATTTGTTTGCCGATTCCTTTATTTCTATGGTTTAAATCAACTATAAATTCTCCTATTGTCCATTCGTTATCCGCTTCGTAATTTTGAATTAAATCCATAATGGCGATTAATTCATTTTCCTTAAAAAATCCTATTATGAACTTATCATTTAAAGTTTTATTTGAAGGGACAACTTCAAATAATAGTCTAGCTTCAAAATCGGTAGCACCAGAATTGCTTATTGTTAAATAATAGTCTTCATTTGACTTTAGGAAATTTTGCAAAATATTTTCATCCTGAGCTTGTTCTAAAAGCCTTGCCTCAATGCTGTCAATTTTAACTTTATGTGGTATTATATTTTTCAATTTATTATACATATTTCTCAACCTTTTTTAATAAAACATTAAAACATTTTTGCATCTCTAAATAATATTTTTCAACTATATTTTTATATATTTTATCAACTTCTTCCTCATCATAAACATGAACAGCTATATTCCTATCCATTAGCATATTAAGCCAAATATCCTCATTTTCTATAATGTCATTTTTATAGGCGAATTCAAACGTTTCTCTTGGCGATTTAGGATTAAAACCTTCAATTTCTAAAATTCTTTTTAGATTTTTCCACATCAATTCATAACTCAATTCAAACCTTTTAATAGTTGAATCTCTTTTTATTTCCCTATCAATAGACTTTATTTCAATAATCTCTTTAAGCTTATTCAACCATTTTTTTAGACCATTAAAATAATCTTTAAAATTTTCAAAACTTTTCATAAAATAACCCTGTCTTTTAAAATATTTTTTTTAAACTTGTTATCTTTCAGTCTATCAAACCTAACATAATCAACCATTAACAGTGTATCTCTATTTTCAATTATATCTACAATTTTATTCCAATCACCATCTGTAGCATCATCATTACAAACAATAGCCAAATCAATATCAGATTTTAATTCATTATCGCCTCTTGCCCTTGAACCGTAAAGCCAAACTTGATTTACAAAATCAAGAGATTTAATTTCCTCTATAAAGTTATATTTTTTTAACTTCTCCATAATTAAAAATCAAAATCTTTATTTTTAATATTGCCTAATTGGTTCATAATATCCTTAAGTTGATTTTTATCCATTTTACCAACAGTTTCAATAGTTTGTTTTATTTGTTTAAATTTTTTCAATAGGCTATTCACATCTTGAATATTTGTTCCAGATCCCTTTGCAATTCTGAATTTTCTTGATGAATTTAAAACTTCTGGATGTTCTCTTTCAAGTTTTGTCATTGAATAAACTATTGATTCTTGTTTTTTTAATAAATTATCATCAAAACCTTTATTTTGCATAAATTCTTTTAATTTACTAGCACCTGGCAAAAAGCTAAGCATATTTCCAATACCACCTAACTTTTTTAAATT
>CALXXG010000001.1 GCA_944392625.1 uncultured Rickettsiales bacterium | reverse complement strand
TAAAATAACACAAAGACTTCGTCAAGTAAACTCGCCCGTATTCGCCATACTGCTTCGTTTACTTTCCTAGTCCTGTGTTATTTTATTTATCACCAAATGTTGTAAAATACCTGTTAATGATGTCTTTAGTCCAGAACTCCGGTCTTATTACCGTTTGTTTAAAAACCATCAACTGTCGTATTGCAGTATTTTCAGCCTCCGGTTCACGGGTTCAGAACCAAAGGTTAAAGAATCATGAAAAATATAAATAGTCTAAAATTCCCATCTATTAAAAATGGGCGTTATTTCTTAGTAAATATTATTTACGCTATTGGAGGTAGATGTAATGGATAAAAAATTAGGCAGAACTAAACTCTCTATAATTGGTATGGATAAACAATATAGAGATTTATTGAATGAAGAATCGTTCTTTGATGTGGAACGTTTTATGTTAGATGCCGAATTAGAGGAAATTTATTTTTATGGTGGAGCATTTTTGAGAACGCAATTAATAAAAAGCGAATCTGTGGTATGTGATTATGATGTCTATGAGTGTGCTGAACAATATAGTGAAATAGACTTATCTTTTATAAGGTCTAAAGCCATTTTGCAAGAAAAAGGATATACCGTTCAAACAGAATCTAATGGCACGAATACGACATTACATACTGTTATTCTAAGAGATAGTGCTGGTCGTGATTTTGATTTTATATTAAAAAAGAAGGCTGAATCAGAAAGAATGACGGGAGGAGCTTTTAATATAGATCTAATAAGATCAAGACTATACATAGAAGATTCTAAACTTAATACAGTTAGAATTATAGATGATTACAATGGATTAGCTGGTCTTAGGGATAAGGCTGCAACTTTTATTGGACATACAGAGGATTATAATAGAGTTGTAAAAAGGATGTTAGTTTTAAGTGCCAAATTTGATATTGAACATTTTTTGATTCAATCCCATGGCAGATCTATTTTAATAACAGAACACGATACACGAGAGGCTAATCTTGAAAATATTTCGTTATTGTATAATTCGGAATTATCACATGGTAGTCCAGATGTACAAGGATCTTTGTTAAAGTTTTTTTCTATGCTGTGTAGAGTTAAAAACCCTTTTGATTATATTACAAAAATTAATAACAGTGGAATATTATTGTTTGAATTTCCAGAGTTATCAGAAGCTTTAATGTCTAAAAAATTTTTAAATTTTTTAGAAGTGGAACAGAAATCTACTAAAAGAATCTTGACAAATGAACTGGCTGCATATAATGTAATATATGAAAATTGTGATAACAAAATAGAATTTTGTAAGGAATTAAGAAAATTAGAAAATACCAGAAGCGATATGAAAACTAATGTATGTGAACTAATAATTAATAAAAACTCGCATAATTTAGAATTGCTTTGCAATAAAGATCTTGGAGTTATAAAATGAAAATTACATTCTTAGGAACTGGTTCAGCCTATGGAACACCGCTTTGCGGTAATTATTGGGATTTAAATGTTAATACAGATTGTATAAAGAATTTAAGAACAAGAAATTCCATTTTAATAGATGACGATTTTTTAATAGATTGTTCCCCAGATTTTAGGGAACATTCTATAAAGTATAATTTAAAGAATATTAAGAATATATTTTATACCCACTGGCATGCTGATCATATTTTTGGAACTTGGGAGCTGGAACAATATGTAAAAAATTTTAAAAACAGAATAAATATATTTTCTGATTTTACTACAAATGATAAACTTATGCATCATTATGAATATTTTTTAAAAAATAATGAAATGTTTAATCTTTTTATATTTAATAATTTTCAAAAAATTAATATAAATAATAGAGAACTAACTGTTATAAAATTTTTTCATGGAAATATTGAATCTTTTGGTTTTAGATACAAAGATATACTTATTTCTCCGGATATGGATGTTATACCAGAGGAATCTGATAGATATTTGAATAATTTAGAACTTTGGATTATGGAATGCAACAATTTTGACAACCACAATAGAGGTGGGCATACAAGTTTGCAAAAAGCCCTAGAAAGAATAGAAAAATATAAACCAAAAAATGTTATTTTAACACATTTCAGCTACCATTGGGATTTTGAAACAGCAAAAAAATATATTCCAGATAATGTAAAAATTGCTTTTGATGGTATGAGTTTGTATTTATAGTATTTTTTTAATAATTCATTAAGATATAAAAGATATTTATAATATATTCTTTAAATCGTTAATACTATTAATCACAATATCGCATCCACTATTTATAAGCAAACTTTTATCTTTCTCTGTATGCATAACACATATTGATTTTAAGTTTGCTTTTTTAGTTGCAATTATATCTTTTATGGTATTACCTATATAATAGTCTGTATCTAAATTGTATTCTTTTATTGTTTTTAAAATAATATCCGGTTCCGGTTTTCTTGGTGTATCTTTAAAATCTCCTTGGCATACAACATATTTAAAATATTCTTTAAATCTATTTTTCCATATTAAATCATAGAATTGTCTTGGTCTGCCTGTTATTATGCAAAGATTATATTTAATTTTCAAATAGTTTAAAGTTTCCTTAGTGATTATTAATTTTTCTGTATTCTGTGCTATTATTGAATAATATTCTGTAAATTTATTTATTAATTCATTAAGCTTTATATTAACATTATTTGCGTCTAAAACTGATTTTATTGTTTCTAAATAATCTTCCTTTTTATATTTTCTTAATTCTTGTTTTATATCACCTGGTGCCATATCAACATTCAATAAATCTTTAAATATTTTTTGAACTATTAATTCTCTAGTTATATTAATATCTACCAATGTATCATCTAAATCAAAAAGAAGAGTTTTTGTCATTTTTATTTTTTATATATTGTATCTTAATATTATAGTATTATTTATAAAAATAAATAAAAATGTGTAGTTAAGATATAAAAGGATTATCTTTGTGATGTAATATAATTTATTAAAAAATTTATATTTGTATGAAAAAAATTAGATTTAAAGTAAACGTTGTTGTTAATTTTATAATTGAACAAAATGGAAAGGTTCTTTTAATGAAAAGAAGCGATGGATTTTTTAAAGGTGGTTATTGGGTTTTACCGGCTGGACATATTGATGGTAATGAAACGCTTAGAGAAGCAAGTGTTAGGGAATTAAAGGAAGAGTTGAATATAGATGTTAGTGTTGATGAACTAATTTTTTTGCATGCTATTCATAGTATAACGCCATTTTTAGAAAGGATAGATTTTTATTTTAAAATTAAAAATTTTAGTGGATGCATTGTTAATAAAGAATTAAATAAATGTGATGAAATTAAGTTTTTTGATTATGGCGATCTGCCAGAAAAGAATAAAATGTCATTAACAACATTGCAGGCGTTTGAAAAAATTAGAGATAAAGAATATTATTCAGAATTTGGGTTTGTTGATAAAAAAAATAATGTTGGTTTTTCTGACTTTGATAAATTTTCTTTTGAAAGCTATTATAATATTTTAGAAAACTATATACAGTATAATAATATAAATAAAATTGAGTTAGATGACGTTGTTGCGGATTTAGAAAATAATTTAAGTTTATTGAAATGCGATAAAATTGATAAAAAGAATGTTGATGAAACAATATTTAATATAATATTTAAATTGTCGTTATTTCTTCAAGTTAATAATAGTGAATTAAAAATGTTATTATATAAAAAAATATTTGACAATTTTAAGTAATTCGTAAATTTTGTTTTTAATATTAAAAAACTATTGATTGAAAAAAATAATAAATTACTATTAACTTAGTTAAATAATTTTTTTGTTATGAAAAAAGCTGAAATTGCGAGATATATTGATTGCACAATTCTTAAACCGGATGCGTTGGAATTGGATGTGCTAAAGTTGTGTGATAATGCTAAAAAGTATAATTTTAAGGCGGTGTGCGTTAGTCCTTGCTATGTGAAGATGTGTAAAAATGAATTGCAAAATTCAAATACGGCTGTTTGCACTGTTATAGGATTCCCGCATGGATTGAATACAACAGAAGTTAAGATTTTTGAAGGCTTGGATGCTATAAAAAATGGTGCGGATGAGTTGGATATAGTCGTTAATAACAGTTGGACAAAATCTGGCAAGTTTGATTTGATTAAGGATGAATTAAACAGTTTTGTTGCTCAAGTTAAAAAGTCTAAAAAAAATGTTATTGTTAAGGTTATTATTGAAACATGTTTGTTGACGAATGAAGAAAAGGAAAAACTTGCAAATATAGTAAAAAATTCGGGGGCTGATTTTATAAAGACTAGCACAGGTTTTTCAAAAGGTGGGGCAACTGTTGATGATGTAAAGCTTTTGAGACAAATTCTTGGTAAGGATTTTTTGATTAAGGCTAGCGGTGGAATTAGAGATTATGAAACTGCTATGAAAATGATAGAGGCGGGTGCAAATAGGCTTGGTGTCAGTGCTGGTATAGAAATAGTTAATGGTGCAGAATAAAGGCAATCTAAGGAAAATTTTTCCTTAGATATGAATAATATTATTGCAATGTTCTCATATTTTTATGTTTTGCAAAATTTAATAATATTTTTGATGTTTCATTTTGTTCTAATTCTATAAAATTTCTTTTAAATAGGTTTGTATTTATTGTAGAACTAACTGTATCTTGAAATCTTTCCGTATTGCATATATCTTACATTACGTCTTCCCTGTTATATTCTATAACTTTTAGTAATATATCTCCCATTATCTGGTTAACATACAAAAATGGTTGATTTTTTTTGTTATATAATGTTCCACGGATAGAATCTAAAGGTTTGTTTTTTTGTAATTGAAATTCTATATCGCTGATAACGTTTGGTATTGGCATATTTACCTCTTATTTTTTTAATTATATTTTTATAATATATAAACTAAAAGTTATATCAAACTAAATATATGATATATTTTTTAAAAGAATAACATAAAACGACTTGGTTATATTTTAACTTTAGTTTGATATGCTAATCAATTTTTATTTTCTTGAAATTTATATTTTTTTATATATCTTATGAATATCAAGTAATAAAAAGGGAAAATCATGAGAAAAAAACCTGTTGTATTATGTATTATGGATGGTTGGGGTATACCAGAAAATGATAAATACTCAGCTATTGCGAAGGCGAATGTTCCAAACTATAACAATTTTTTAAAAGAATATCCTCATTCAACATTACATGCTAGTGGTGAGTTTGTTGGATTACCTGAGGGGCAAATGGGAAATTCTGAGGTTGGACATACGAATATTGGTGCTGGAAGAGTTGTTTTGCAGACGCTGCCTATGATCAATAAGGATGTTGCAAATAATACTTTGAAGGATAGGCCGGTAATTAAAGATTTTATTGCAAAAATACAAAAAGCTAAAACAAATATGCATTTAATTGGTTTAATGTCGGATGGTGGCGTTCATTCCCATATTAACCATATAATTAATATTGCAAAAACATTTGCTGACAATAAAATTAATGTTATTTTGCATTGCTTATTGGATGGTAGGGATGTTGCACAAAAATCTGCTTTGACCTATATAGAGATGTTAAATGAAGCGTTTAAGGACTACTTAAACGTTCAAATAGCTACTGTTGGCGGAAGATATTATGGTATGGATAGAGATAAAAGATGGGATAGGGTTGAAAAAGCTTATAATGCTATAGTTATTGCAGAAAGTGATGAAAAATTCCCTACTGCGGAGGATGCAATTAATGCTGCCTATGCAAAAGATATAACAGATGAGTTTATAGTTCCATCTGTTATTGCTGACTATGATGGCATGCATGATGGAGATGGATTTTTGTTCTGCAATTTTAGAGCAGATAGGGCTAGAGAATTAACAATGGCATTGGGAAATAAAGATTTTGATGGATTTGATAGGAAAAAAATAGTTAACTTTACAGTTATGGGTGAGTTAACAGAATATTCTGAGGATCATGCGAAATATTTAGAAACTGTTTATACACCGGAAGAAATTGTAAATTCTTTAGGTGAAGTTGTGTCAAATGCTGGCTTAACACAATTGAGAATTGCTGAAACTGAAAAATATGCCCATGTTACATTCTTCTTTAATGGTGGAAAGGAAACTGTATTTAAAGGAGAAGAAAGAAAGTTAATTAATTCTCCAAAAGTTGCAACCTATGATTTACAACCTGAAATGTCTGCTGACAATGTAAAGCAAGGAGTTATTGAGGCTATTAATTCAGATAAATTTGATTTAATAGTAATTAATTTCGCAAATCCTGATATGGTCGGACATACTGGCATTATGGATGCGGCAATTAAGGCCTGTGAAGCCGTAGATAAATGTGTTGGCGAGATAGCCAATAAGGTAAAAGAAAAAGACGGTATAATGTTTATTACTGCAGACCATGGCAATGCTGAAAAAATGTTTGACGAGACTACGGGCCAACCATTTACAGCCCATACAACAAACTTAGTTCCATTTATAATGGTTGGAAATAATGTTAAGAATATTAAATTAAATGATGGCAGCTTATGTGATATAGCTCCAACTATTTTGCAAGTAATGGAACTCAAGCAGCCAAGTGAAATGACTGGAAAAAGTTTAATAGTAAATAAATAGCACAAAATTTATAATTAAAATCCTCCAATTTTAAAATTCGGAGGATTTTTGTATACATAAAAACCCACAGTTAGACTAGGATTTTTTGAATATAAAAGCTGCCAGATAATCTGGTGGATTGTTTTTTAGAAAAATACTTTATATAAATTAAATTTGTCTATTATTATTATTTCCATTTCTTCCAAATCTATTAATTGGTCCAAAAAGATTATTATTTTGCTGATTGTTGTTATTATTAAAGCCTTCAAACATTTCAACCTCTCTAGCCACTATTGTATTAATGTCAATTCCATGCTCTAATAGTTTATTATTTATAATTTCCATCGTATACTCATCAATTCCATGAAAACCACAAGTTGTTTCTAATGTAAAAGCGACAAAATCAATAATTTCTTGATTATTTAAATTAATTTTTTCTATATTATTAAATAAGCTTTCAATGGACATATCAAGTACATCATCATCTTCTACACAGCTTGTAAAACCCAATGTATAAGCTATATTATTTTTAATTACTGACTTTACTTCATTTTGATAATTATTAAAAATTTCACATGTTATATTGTTCATTAAATACATTACGGAATAACCAGCAATATTTGTATTATTTGCTATTATAAACACCTTATTAATTAAATCAATTTTTTGATCCAAATTATCTAAATCATTAATTTTTTGAAATAAAGCTTTATCAAATATAAGTTTAAGAAACGAATTATCGTTTGAATAATCAAAATTATCATCCTGAAGATTATATCTATTATTCAATTCATACTCATTATCTAATCCAATTTCTGTATAATGTTTGCCTAATTGCATTATAAATTCTGAAATTTTATATATATCATTTGTGTCATTAATAATATTTATTATTTCCTGTTCTATTTCATCTCTATTTAACTCTGTATTATTAACAAGATTTATAAGATTTTGACAAATATTATTTTCCATACTATCTAAAATTTATTAATAAAAAACAATAAATATTATACTCAAAAAATAAACATAGTCAATAATTATTTCTTGTTTTTTTATTAGTTGTTAGTATACTTTATAAAAGTTAAAAAATAATAAAAATATTATGGCAGAATTTGGATTAGAATTTTTACAGGAAAAAGATATTGAAAACAATGGATTGGCAAGGTTGGGTTTGTTGCATACTGCTCATGGAGATGTTCATACTCCTTGTTTTATGCCCGTTGGCACTGTTGCTGCAATGAAGGCTATGCACTTTGATCAGCTTAAAGAAACTGGTGCCGAGATTATGCTTTGCAATACCTATCATTTGATGATACAGGACAGATATAATACTATATATAAGATGGGCGGATTGCATAAATTTATGAATTGGGATAAACCTATTCTAACAGACTGCGGCGGATTTCAAGCTATGTCTTTGAGCAGTTTGAATAAAAAGAAAGAAAAGGGTGTTACATTTAGATGTCATTTAAGTGGACAAATACATGAATTAACACCTGAATTTTCAATGGAAATTCAACATAAACTTGATACTGATATTACAATGGCGTTGGATGAATGCGTTAGACAACCGGCTGACTACAAATATACTAAAAGGGCTATGGAGAGAAGTTTAAGATGGGCCCAAAGAAGTAAAGATGCGTTTGTTAAACGTCCGGGCTATGGCATCTATGGAATTGTCCAGGGTGGTGCTGAAAAAGATTTGAGAACAACATCTATAGAAGGTCTTAAAAAAATTGGTTTTGATGGCTATGCTATTGGTGGTGATTTATCTATTAATGATGGTTGGGAATTAATGTTTAGTGTCTTGGATTATTTAACACCTATGATGCCAGAAGATAAGCCGCGATATTTGATGGGTGTTGGAAAACCAATTGATATAGTTGGTTCTGTGCTTCGTGGTGTTGATCAGTTTGACTGTGTTTTACCTGCTAGAAGCGGAAGAAATGGGCAGGCTTTTGTTAGGGGCGGAACGCTTAATATGAAAAACTCAAAATATAAATATGACGATAGTCCGATAGATCCAAAGTGCAATTGCAGAGCCTGCAGACTGCATACAAAAGCTTATATAAATCACTTGTTTAAGGCTGATGAAATTCTTGGTGCAATGCTGTTGACGGAGCATAATATAATGTATTATCAGGATTTAATGAGGGGAATTAGAAGGGCTATAGCTGAACATAGATATAGAAAATTTGTAGATGAATTCATGAAAAATGGAGCCGTAGATCTATATTAATTATTTTATATAACTTGAATCTTTATTTTATATAGTAATCAATGTTTAAGATATAGCTTGTTTTTTATGATAAATAATGTATTTTTTTATTATGCTTTAAAAAAATGATATAAATGTGTTAATTGCTATAACAATTCAAACTTTAGTATGTATTTTTCTTATAATTGTTTTGTATAAACAATATAAAAATAATCTAAGAAATTCTGAGTTATCTAATATTTTAAAAAATAAAGAAAGTGAACTATTGGAGATAAAAATCAATCTTGCAAAATTGCAAGGTGAATACGATTCTTTAATTCAAAAAACAAGAGAAAAAGATGAAAGAATTACTAATTTAGAATCTACAATTCAAAAATTAAACGAAAGGTTATTTGAATTAAATAAATCTGTTGAAAGGGTTAATATGCTAGAAAAACAAAATAATGAAAGGTATATAGAAATTGAAAAACTAAAAAAATCTATTGATGAACAAAATTTAAAAATAATTCAATTAAAAAGTCAAAATAGCTATTTACAAGGTGAAAATCAAAAATTAAAAGAAGAAAACTCTGTTAAAAAATCTCTTGAGACACAACTAAAAGAAATTGAAATTGAAAATAAAAAAAATAGTGTAGAATTAGAAGAAAAGAAAAAAAACATTCAAAATTTGATGGAATTACAAGAACAAATCAAAAATCAATTTAAAGTTATTTCAAATGAAATTATTAAAGAGCAAAAAATTACTTTTAATAAAGAACAAAATGAAAACTTATACAATATTCTATCGCCATTAAACAAAGATATAAAAGAATTTAAAGACAAAATACAACAAGTACAGGATGGCAATAATGCAAATACTATACGAATTGAAGAAAATATCAAAAATTTATTGAATACAACAAGAGATATTGGGAACAAAGCTGACAATTTAGCTACAGCTCTAAAAGGCGATAAAAAAGCACAAGGAAATTGGGGAGAGTTTCAGTTACAAAATTTACTTGAAACATCAGGCTTAGAAGAGGGCATTAGTTTTTTTAAACAATATAATGTCAAAAATTCAGATGGAAAAGATTTCTTTTTAGATTTTGTTATAAAATTACCAAAAGATAGAATACTTATTGTAGATTCTAAAGTATCAATGGTTAATTATGAAAAATGTATAACCTGCAATAGTGAAAATGATAGAATAAACCATTTGAGATGCTATTGTGAAGATATAAAAAATCACATAAAAGAATTGGGAGCAAAAGAATATCAAAATATATATAAACAGTACAACAATAAAACATCAAACGATACCCCAGATTTTGTATTTATGTTTATTGCAGTTGAAGGCGCTTATATTGATGCAATAAAATTTGATAAAAGCATATTTGATGTGGCAATGAAAAATAAAGTTGCTATTGTCACAACATCATCATTTATGCCAGTTTTAAGAATGATTGGACATTTGTGGAATATAGAAAATCAAAACAAGCATATTAGTGATATTATAGATTTATCTCAGACACTGTATAAAAAAATGGAAAAATTTGCAAAAGATATTTCAACAATAGGCGATAGTTTAGATAGGGCAAAAGATGCTTATATATCAGCAAAAAATTATGTCAGCACAGGCAAAGGTAATATGTTGTCAATAGCAACAAAAATCATAAACATTGCCGATAAAACCAAAGTAAAAGATAAATTAGCATTGGATTTTGAAGACGACAATAAAGAATAATAAATAAAAATAATTAGTTATTATTTTATATTATTGCTATGTAAAAAATATAAGATTTTATAAAAATAAATTTTAAGTAATCAAAATACAAATATTATAAAAAAATATAAATCATTTAATTAATATAAAAATTGTTATACGCTTTTTGTGCATTAAATAGATATTGGATTATTATATCATAAATGGAACACAATAACTAATGTTCCATTTATAAAATCATACTTAAATTAATGACAATCCTTTTAGTACTTCCATAATCTTTTCTTTAGTTTTATCCTCAGCTTCTGTTAAAGGCAATCTTAAACTACCATCACCAAAACCAAGTAAAGAACAAGCATATTTTACAGGTATTGGATTAGCCTCACAAAACATAACTTTGTGCAAATCAATTAACTTATCTTGTATTTCAAGCGCTTTATCAATTTTTCCATCTAAAGAATATCTTTGAAGTTCTGAACATAAGTTTGGTGCAATATTTGCAGATACAGAAATAACGCCTTTGCCACCCATAGCATTAAAGCCAAGTGCAGTAGCATCTTCGCCAGATAATAATGTAAAGCCTTTTTTAACTTTTGTCCTTAAATTAGCAACTCTTGATAAATCTCCAGTTGCATCTTTTAAGGCAACTATATAGTCTAGTTGGCTTAATCTTATTATTGTATCATCATTCATATCTCTAGATGTTCTGCCAGGAACATTATATAATACAATAGGTATCTTAGCCTCTTCGGCTATAGTTTTATAATGCATATATAATCCATCTTGCATAGGTTTATTATATGGTGGAACAGATACTAATACACCATCAGCACCAAGCTCTTTGTTTCTTTTAGCCAATTCAACGCTGGCTTTAGTACTACTGCTGCTAGCACCAGCTATAACCATTATTCCTTTAGGCTTGCAAAATTGCACAGTATCAAATATAATTGATGATTGTTCTTCATTTGATAAAGTAGCCGCCTCTCCAGTAGTGCCACATACAATAATATTTTGTACGCCATTAGAAATCTGATAATCAAGTAACTTCTTATATGATTCTAAATCCAATTCTCCATTTTTAAAAGGAGTGATAATTGCCGTTCCCAATCCTTCAAACATAGTTTTATATTTTTATTAATCTATTGTAAATTTATAATTATTTTTTATAAAAACAATTGTTATTTAATAGTTTATATTAAATAACAAAATTTCTATCTATTAGTTTTAATATAATATTTAAATTTTAGCTTATTATTAATATATCAAACTAAAATTATATTTATTTCAAAAATTTCAAAACCAGCCAATTGTTAAAAATACAAATTAAATTATATATATTTAGGAACAATAGATATAAAAAACATTTTAAAAAATTATTTATAAAATATTTATATTTAGCTGCAACAAATGAGGCATAAAGCCTCATTTATATTAAATTAGTTATTAGAATAAATAATTTATTCCAAGTCTGAATGTATTTACAGTTACATCAATATCTTCATCTAAATAATCACTACCAAAATAATATTCATATAAATATAATGTATGATCTTCTACTGTAAATTTGCTAAATTCATAACTCAATTTAGCTTGCAAGTTTTTAGTAAAGTTGTAAGTAACGCCTAAACCAAACGATGGGGACATAAATGTGTCATCATATTTGCCATGAAAATATGCGCCGCCTGTATCTTCATCACTAAATTTTGATTCATATTCATTATAGTTTAAGCCAATAAATGCAAACGCCGAAATCTTATCATTAAAATTATAACCGGCATTAATTCTAAATCCAAAATACTGATTTAACTTTGCTTCAGTATATTCATCTCCATAATCTGATCCACCAAGTTCGTAGTGATTACTCTTATCTTCATCAAACAATTTTCCAGTATTTAAATAAATTTCGCCACCTAAATAAAATTTTTCATTAATATCAAATTGCAAACCGCCATTTATTCCAATATTAAAATTATTGTTTTTATCATCAAGACCGGAATCACCACCAATCAAATAATCGTTATCAACTTTTGTCATTGAAAACGAACCTTCCAATCCAACATATGGTCTAATTTCAATTGCATTAGCAGTAGAATACATAGCTCCAAGGACTAGAGCTACAGTCATAATTTTTTTCACTTTTACCTCCATTATTAAATAAAATTACGACATAATAATATATTTGAATTATATAAAGTCAATTATTATTTTAGAAAAATAATAAACTTAAAATATATCAACAAACTCAATAATATTAATACATAATAAAATTATTTTCAAAAAATTTTATAATTTATTAATAATTAATAATAATTAATAAAATAAATTTATATCATATTGCAAAAATAATAAAAATATCAAATATATTAAATAGATAGCTTAGTCATTAATTAAGAACAGGTATTGATTATATATCTTTTTTAATGTTCCAATTGTTCTAATAGTAAAACTATGCTTTAAAGAACTTCTTGATAAAAGTTTAAGAATATTACTAGAAAAACTAATTTCTTTAGGGTATTTCCAATATATTATGTTATTAACCATCTTAAATATTTCTTTTTGAATTAAATCAACCTTAGAGAATTCTTCAAATAGAATTTTTTCAAAATCCTTATTACATAAAAAAACTTGATTATAATAGCCTTTCTCCAATTCAAATGGATTATTATTTATAATTTTTTCAATAGAATTTAAATCCATAACAAACACATCAATATCATAAAAATAATATTTAGCAAGTTCATCAGAAATCTTATTTTTTAAATATTCTTCATCCTTATCAGAATTTATAATAATATTTCCACTCGTGAATACAGTTTTTACATTATCAAAACCAACATTTTCAAAAAATTTTTTTAAATCATCCATTTTTATAAATTTTTTGCAAAAATAGACTTGTTTTAAAAAAACACAATATATATTATTCATAAACTTTAATTAGATATTTGACTGATTATTACATATAATTTAAATTTTATTTTATAACAATCAAGAGATAATTATAATAGAAAAATTATATTCTAGTAGCGGAATATTAATAAATTACGCATTAAACAATATCATTTTGGTTCATACAATAGAACAAAACATTTTATATTACTTTTAAAGTATTTCTTATATTTAAAGTATTTCTTATATTTTGAATAAACTTGTCAATATAGTCCCAATCTTGTTCATTATTTTTTGATGAAAGATAAATTTTTGTATTTTTAATTTTAGTTTGATTAAATTTATTTGTATAATTGTATTTGTTTTTATAGTCTTTAAAATTATAGTTTTTATAAAAAGCCCAATATTTTTATTAAATTTTTCATATTTTGATCTTAAAATTTCTGTATGATCACTAGCTGTAAAATTCTTCTCTTGATAAAAACAAGCATCAAGAACAGCGCTATCAATAGTCAGACAATTACCAAATTGAGTCCAAAAATATTATAATAATTAAAACATCAATTATTATTTGCCTGTGTGGTTGCATATGAATAGCCTCATTTCCAATTTCTTCTAACTTTTGCTTTAAAGTTGTTTTACTGCCAGATATATAAAAAATTTCATTAAGGGAAAATTATCTCCATTCTATAATATCTAATAATTTAATCTTTAAATTATCTTTAATTTTGTTTATAAGCCTCATTCTAGTGTGTATATAGAAAAATCAAGTCTCATAGCCTTTCGTGTGCTTTCAATAAATTTATCCATATATTCCCAGTCTGGCTCATTATTTTTTGATGGAAGAAAAATTGTAAAATTACTTCGTTCTTCACAAAAAATATTACTATATGAAAATTTATATTTATGTTTTTCTATGATAGTTTTGCAAAATAAAGCAATATTTTTATTTAAATTTTTATTCCTAGCAACCAAAATATGATCAACCGCCAAAAAATCTCTATCTTGCCAAGTTGTGTTCAAAAACATATCAATACACAAACATTTTCCAAAATTCACTTTTTCCTTAGGAAAATCGGATACATATCCTTTTATAGCATTATTTTCTGTTTGTCTAGATATGTGAGGAATGTCATTTTTATCATTTGAATATTTTATTTTTGTTGAATTTATATTTTTTGCATTTTTTATCTCAAAAATCTCATTCAATCTAAATCCTTTCCATTCAACATCTCTTGGTAATTCAGTTTTTACATTACTCTTAATTCTCTTTATAATCTCTTCAATTTTTTCCATTCTTCATCTCCTTAATTATAAATCTTTTGATAGCTCTATTATCAATCTCTTTAATGAGTTTACTAAGCTGCCCCCCCCCACAAGATCTTGCTCATACAAAAAATAGTCAAAAATTGTATCCTCAAAATCCTCCATATAAACTGGTTCTATATCATCCACAAAATGATGATATATTGGCAACAGTATATCACCATCAAAAATCTTTTCTTTATAGGCTATATTTTTATTCAATATATCTTTATCATATAATACATATTCAATAATTTCCTTTTTCTTATCTTTCCAAATATTTTTTGTATCTATTCTACCATTGTGTGGTATATTTTCAAAGCCATCATCACTCAAATTATAAAACTTTACATATTTATTATGGTTATGTGGAATACCTTTCGTCCAGCCAAAAATAGCAGTAGCAACAGAACGATTTTGTTCGCTAAATAAATTGTTTGGCATTTTAATATAAAAATCCAAAGTATTATTTTTCAATAAATCCTCTATATTTTTATTTATCTTTTGAAATGTATTTTCTTTAATAATAACAATCAATTTTCCGCCAATATCCAGAAAATCTAATGCCTGTTTTGTAAAATCAAAACAGTTAGTTCCTTCATAAGGCGGATTTATTATACATTTTGTTGGTTTTAGGGATTTTATATAGCTAAAAAATCCTTCGCCATTTTTAAAAGTCAAATCATCATTTAAAGTATCCTTGTCATACAGTTGGCTTCTTCCATCTCCATGTAAAAACATATTGCTGCAAGCCAACACAAATAACTTTGTATCAATCTCACTTCCTATTAATTGCTGGTTATGTATAATTTCTTTTTTAGTTTCATTAACGCCATCAAAGGATTCCATTTTTTCCATAGCTTCCATTAAAAAGCCGCCAGTTCCCATACAGGTATCCAAGACAACGTCATCCATATTTAAATCGGCTAGCTCAACCATAAGATGTTTTATATGATCTGGCGTTAAAATTATATTCTTGTTATCAACCTTTCCAGCTCTTGATAAGAATATTTTATACGCCTTGCCAAGAATATCCCGTTTTTGTCCTGCTTTAAATGTTTTGTAAATCTTCTCACTTATCAGGTATATAATTTCTTTATATTTATATAGATCTATATTTATATTTCTAATAAACACAAACTGATCTTTCCATTTTTGTTTTGATTCTGTATTTATTTTACTTTTTATCAATTTGTCCACTATATCGATGATTGAATTAGAAATAGCATATATAGCTTCTCTGTTAAATTCTGCACTTTTTACTTTTCTTTCCTCTCTTGGAGTATCTGCAAGTCTTTCTTCATAAATTGATATTTGCTTTTCAACCTCATATATTGGTGATTTTTCTCTTATAGCTATCATTATAGCACTAAAAAATAAACTTCTATCTGTATCTTTAAGTGTTTTTATTTTATGCAATCTCTCATTTAGATTGTTTATAGTTTTTTTAAGCTCTTCTTCACTAATTTCCTCTTTTAATTCCAATTGTTTATTGGATTCAATTTTAGTGATATAATTTTTAATTGTCTGTGTATTATTTACCGTCAAATCAAAATGTTTATCCTCATTTGGAATTTGCTCTATTATTTTTCTTTTTATATTTTCATCACTTTTAATTTTGGATGGTGTTAGGTTTTTCCAATCTATATCATTTATCAGATTAATTCTATTCTTAACAATATTTGATTCCATAAAGGATATTTCATTTTCATTAAAAACCCCTATATACTTTTTAAAAGGTATATTGTGTTTTTTATGAGTTGCTATCAACTGCACGTACATTTCCAATAAGGAAGTTTTTGGATCATTGTATTTACTTTCAAAAGTTATATTATTCGCAACAAAATCTATTTTGTTTTGTTCTATATCTGCTTTTCCATCAAAAAATATTCTATTGAAATAATTTTTCAAATTTTGTTCACTACCAGCAGTTTTAAAATTTTCCATTACAATAACAAAAATTTACTGTATATAATATAAAATAAAATTAAAATAAAATTTATTCAAGAGAAAAATTAAAAAGACAATATTTAAAACAAAAAACCGTCCTTAAAAAGCTTGGCAATGACCTAATCTCCCATGGTAGAGACCATAGTACAATCGGCATGGTTTGCGTTTCACTGGCGAGTTCGGAATGTATCGAGTGGTTCCACATCATTATAATTACCAAGCTATTTAAAGACGGTTATCAATAAATAACTATTAATATTAGCACAACTTATACCCGTTCAATCTTCATTATAGACTTAACACTATATATAGTCTTACTTTGTATACTTTTATCTAAAAAAGCCAATTGGGTTATTAGTATTGGTTAGCTAAAGATGTTACCACCCTTACACACCCAACCTATCAACGTGGTAGTCTACCACGACCCTATAGGGAAAATTAATCTTAAGGAAGGCTTCCCACTTAGATGCTTTCAGCGGTTATCCTAACCGTACGTAGCTACCCAGCTATGCTCCTGGCGGAACAACTGGTACACCATAGGTACGTCCACTCCGGTCCTCTCGTACTAAGAGCAGCTCCTTTCAATTTTCTAACGCCCGCGGAAGATAGGGACCAAACTGTCTCACGACGTTTTGAACCCAGCTCAC